>JAACDT010000029.1 GCA_009936885.1 Alphaproteobacteria bacterium | reverse complement strand
GCGAGTCAAACTGTGATTGTATCCAAATCAAAGTATATTAGTCGTTAATCCTATTGATGATTATGGAGATGGCGAACCCGTTGAGAATTTGAAGCAGTAAATGGTTCTATTTAAAAGAGGGAAAAATGCTAAAAACATAAAAGGTCAAGGCGAGCCAAATACTGATTTAAGGGACTAGTAAACACGCAAAAATATCCCCCATTTTATTAGTCTGCTTATGATAATATGGCGATTATTTAATGTGTTGAAATTAGAAATAATCAATTTTGTATTATACGAAGCTTAAAACAGGAAAATGCTTATTTCTAAAGCAAAAATAGCTAGCATTTATCAACAGGCTTTTTTTTCTTATTCGGCGCTTATTTTATGCTCCTGCTGCCCATAACATACCACGCCTGATTATCTCAGTAACACTAGGATGTTTGAGATCGTCTAATAAATGTCCAATTGAACAATAAAAAATACGCCCCTTATCCCAGCGTCGTTTCCAAGCAACAGGCATCACAGTTCCTTCTATCCACCAGTGGTGTTCTCCTGAGAAGGTTGTGGTTGCTAGCACATCGTTTGATGGGTCAACTAGCATATAATATTGCTCACTATGCAACTTAAAACTTTTAATACCATATGTGATGGGATCGTCTGGCTTGCAAATAGTGACATCATAATGCACAAAATCAGCTGTAGGGTCTTGGTTGTCAGGCCAACCTGGGGGGTGGGCAACAAATTGACCGCCGATTAAAAAGTGATAGGTGGGTCTGTCTCTAAATGCATCACCCATATGCCCGTGCCACCCCGCTAGACCACAGCCATTGGCAATAAGCTTAAGAAGGCCATCCTCTTGCAATTTAGTCATATTACCGAATTCGGCTTGATGAGAGGAGCGAGCGCTTGACCAGATAGGTATAATTAAATCCACATCTTTCAATTTTTCAGGGTTTTCAAGAGGTTTCAACGTCTCAAATACGTCGACCTCAACATTGTTTTCTTCGAGAAGTTCTTTGCACCAATTACTAAATGCTATTGGGGAATGGCCTTCCCAGCCGCCAGCGAATAATACAGCCTTCATTTTTTCCAACTCTCTTAAATTATATCTACAAGTTCTGCATTAACGCATGCATCCACCGCCATCTATACACATACCGCCATCTATCATTATAAGTTGACCGTTCATATAATCAGAGTCCGCACTGGCAAGGAAGGAAGCGGTGCCAACAATATCTTCTGGATATGAATACCGCCCCATCAGAATCATCTTCCTTGTGACCTCATCCATGGATTTGCCTTCTTCTTCAAACTTGCCAATTGCAACCAGGTCTTTATCTAACTGATGCCATAATTCTGTTGCCACGACACCGGGGCCATATCCATTGACTGTGATATTATGTTCTACCAAGGCTTTTGAGCCTCCTCTTATCATTGCAAGAACAGCATGTTTTGAAGATGCATATGGTACAATGTCATCAAAAGATAGGTGTGAGGCTATAGACCCCACATTTATGATTTTATAGGGGCCGTTTTCTTTGCCTTGAGCTATCATTTGTTTGGCAGTTTCCTGCATGCCAAGAAGAACACCAAGACCATTAACTTTCATAATCATGTCCCAGTTTTCTTCCGTTATATCTAAGAACATCAGGGGTTTATTTATGCCAGCATTTAATACAGAGACGTTAATTGAACCAAATGCGTTAACAGTACAGGCAACCGCTGCTGCATTGTCCGCTCGTGAGGTAACGTCCATTTTTAGGGAAACTGCTTTGCCATTTCCAGCTGAATTGATTCTATCTGCAACTTCTTGCGCGCCTTTCTCATTTACATCTCCTAGACAGACATTTGCCCCTTGGGCTGCATAATTCTCTCCAATTGCTGCGCCCATTCCCTGAGCACCCCCCGTAATTAATATATTTTTTCCAGCTAAACGTGACTTGTCCATAATGTTCTCCATCTAAGAATTCCGTATTAAATGAAACGTAACTGAATGACTGATTAAATTAGAAATATATCCATAATGGAAATAAAATATCCAAAATAGATATAATTCCTATTCTTTGTTCATGGTCTTTACAACACACTCCTCACTAATCCTCCTATTTTTTTTGAAGGGGATGTGATGACAACAATACGGGAGGTATCAATGTCAGTTAATAATCTATTTATAAAATTCGTAGCGATAGCAGGGGTTATGCTATTTTCATTTTCACCTGTGCATGCAGGTTCGCACACCAAGGGATCAATTATTTCATTCAACGGCCCTGCAGGTGAAGCATATGTTGGTCGCTTTATAAAGGGTATTAAGGCGACTGCAGAGTTAAAAGGGTTTGATATAAAGGTATATGAAAACCAGTATAATCAGGCAGAACAAGACCAGCAGGTACAGCAGGTTCTAGCCGCAGGTCAATTACCAGATGTGTTTATATGGTGGCCGTCAGATGCAGTTGCTGGTTTAGGCTCACTTCGAGCGCTTGCCAAAACAGGAGTGCCAGTTTTAAAAATCAATCAATTACCAAATGACCAAGATAAACAGTACATTTTTGGTTACGCTGGCCCTGATGATAGATTAAGAGCTCGAAATGCAGGTTACATGATGCGAGAAGCAGCAGCTGCAAAAAAAGCAGCTGGCGGAGACGGATTTAATGTCTTAGCGCTTTCATATCCACATTCATATGGTGGTTATGGTTTATCAATTAACGCCTTTAAAGAAGCTATTGCTGGTTCAGATTTAAAAATCATTGGTGATGTAGATGAGGGTTTTGGTCAAGCTAATGGCTATAAAGGCGCTGCTAAAATGATTGCTAAGCTAAAAGATGAAGGCATTCATTTTGTGTATGGTATGGATGATGCTATTCTTACAGGTGGCATTAAAGCCCTCGAAGAAGCCGGCTACAAAATGGGTGAGGATGTGATTGCTGTTGGTACTGTTTGTAACGGAGATAAGCAACTTATTGAAGAAGGCAAACAATTCGGGACAACTTTGCAGTCTCCACTGCATGAAGGTCAGTTGGCTATCAAGATGGTTGAAGAGTATTTAAATACTGGAAAGCTTGAAAACTACATTAATTTTACACCTAATCCTTCTGTTACAAAAGATACAATTGAAACTACAGCACTTCGTGGTTTTGACGGTAAATTATACACAATAGAAGAGTTATGTTCAGGTGCATGGGCTAACTAAAAACATATGAATATCGGGAAAGAGGGCATTTTAGCCCTCTTTCTTAATTATAATTTATTTTAAAAAGATGGATTTATTGGACATAATTGATGGAAGAGCAGCTTTTATCACTTGCTGAAATTACCCGCTCATTTGGCGCTATTAATGCCTTAAAAGAAGTATCTTTTGACGTCAAGCCTGGGGAAGTTATGGGATTGGTTGGGGAAAATGGTGCTGGAAAATCAAGTCTTGTTAAAATTATAGGAGGATTTGATTCTGGGTTCTCTGGTCAGTTAACATTCGCGGGTAAAAAGGTACGTTTTTCTGGACCAGTGATGGCAGAGCGAGCAGGGATTGCAATTGCTCAGCAAGAACTATCGCTTATCCCAACAATGTCAGTTGCAGAAAACGTATTATTGGTTGGCGACAATGTTCCAAAATTAGCAACAAAAAGACAACTCACAAAACTTGTTAAGCCGTTTCTGTCAGAAGTTGGGTTAGATTATATCGATCCTGCAACTTCTGTTGAAAGACTATCCGTCGGAGAGAGGCATCTTGTTGAAGTTGCAAGGCTGATTGCGCATGACCCACAGTTATTAATATTGGATGAGCCAACAGCCGCATTAGGCGAGACTGACTCAATTCGAATATTAGAAATGGTCAAAAGGCTAGTAAACAGGGGAAAATCTGTAATTTATGTAAGTCACCGTTTAGACGAAATTTTTAAAATTTGCGATCGCATTACGATTTTGAGAGATGGCAGAAGTGTAGCAGTTAAGAACACACAAGAATTGTCTGTTTCTGAACTTGTTAATTTAATGCTTGGCAGAGAATTAGAGAATATGTTTCCAAAAAGAATTTCATCTAGTTCTAAAACACCATTGTTAAAAGTTCGTAATTTATGGCCAGATGGTTTGCTTGAGCCAGTTGATATAGATATTTTTCCGGGCGAAATTTTAGGATTAGCAGGTCAACTAGGTTCTGGCACAGGGGAGATTTTATCTGCAATCGCTGGGGCACATTCAATTAGGGGTGGAAGTCTTGAAATGGATGGGAGGGTCTTTATGCCAAAAACCCCGAAGGATGCCATCAACGCAAAAATTGCTTATTGCTCTGAAGACAGAAAACTTGATGGATTGTTTTTGGGAAGACCAATTCTCGAAAACCTCACCTCCACTTCTCTGAAGAGGGTTACGAATTTTGGAATTTTAAAGCCATCCGCCGAATTTGAGCTTGCCAATGATATCGCCAATGGATTTACCATCGATAATAGCCGCCTTCTATCTGAAGCTGGTGTGTTATCTGGCGGAAATCAGCAGAAAGTAGCACTTGGAAAATGGCTTGCTATCAATCCAAAGGTGATTTTGGTGAATGAGCCTACGAGGGGTGTTGATGTTGGTGCTAGAGCAGAGATTTATCAGACACTACACAAATTAGCAGAACAGGGTACCGCTATCGTCGTTGCCTCAACAGACTTGCAGGAAATTGCAAATCTGCCAACTAGAATTAATGCGTTTTATCGAGGCCTTAAAGTATCTGAACTTGGTTATGATGAGGTATCAGCAGAAAATATTCTTACCCAGATAACAGACCCGTTCGGTGCAGCAAAGCTAAAAAGGCAGGAGAGTTTAATTATGACATCAGCAAGCCAACCTATTAACCAATTGCCAAAACCGAGTATTCTGGAGAAGCTCGTTCAAAGGCATTCTAAGCTGGCAATGGCACTTGTTGTGGTTTTTATGATTGTATTTATTTATGGAATGGTTACCGCTCCAAATTTTCTCACCTTGTTTAATCTAAAAACCATTATCCGTGATGCAGCCCTTGTCGGTATTATGGCAATTGGTCTGACGTTCGTTACATTATCTGGAAATTTCTTTTTATTATCAATGAAGGAAACCGCAGCATTATGTATAATCGCCTTTGCTACTGGAATGGCCAGCGGGTGGGGGTTTGAATTATCATTCCTATTCACGATGGTATTCGCGCTTCTTGCTGGTATGTCACAAGGGGCCCTTATTGGAATAGGTGGCAATCCTATTGTTGTAACTTTGGGTGCAGCCGGCGTTTTATATGGGCTGGGCGCTTATTGGAGCGATAATTTAGTCGTGTCTTATCGGCGCCCTCATGGGGCAGAATGGCTTGGAACAGGCTCTTTCCTTGGGCTTCCAAATATAACAGTCGCTTTTATCCTGATAGCTATTAGTGCCGAGTTATTATTGCGAAAAACGAGTTTTGGAAGACAGGTCTATTTGATTGGGGCTAATAGGGCGGCAGGAAGAGCTACTGGGCATGGGAATTTCTGGATGGCAATAAAGGTGTGCACTATTGCCTCTGTCTGTTCTGCTTTTGTTGCAATCGCTTTCTCAGCTCAGGTTTCATCTGCTCAAGTTAATTACTTTTCTTCTGAGTTTGGCTCGTCCGGTGACATGACCATAATGGTTATTGCAACGGTTATGGTTGGCGGAAACTCAATTATGGGCGGCTTTGGCTCGACACTTCGCTCAAGCCTTGGTGCCATTTTTATATCTACCGTTGATAATATGATGGTGCTGCATGGATTTAACAGCGGCCCAAGGGTGTTTGCTGTCGGATTAATGATTGTATTTAGTATTATTGTATTCGCCATATTACGTCGCGGCAGTCGAAGTGAAGAATAAGGCGCGTTTTATTATAATAATGAAAATATCAGGCAGAAAAGATATTCGCAGACTACATAAATAGGGAAGATAAAAGATGACAGTTGAGAAAATAATATCATTTATCAAACAGAAACCAGACTTAATGTTTGCGTTTATGCTCGCTTTTTTAGTCTATTGCATATTTGCATTCACAAATGATTATTTTATGACACATAGAACTTCATTTGCAATTATGGAAAGGTTTGCTGTTCTTGGTCTGGTTGGACTTGCCTTAACTTTATGTATTATTGCGGGTGAAATTGACCTTTCCATTGGCTCAAATGCAGCACTTGCGGCCGTCATTGTCGTGCGATTTACAGACTCATTAGGCGCGCCAACAGCGCTTTTGATTGCGGTTGCTGTCTCGACAATTATTGGTCTTATTCAAGGTTATTTCATTGCATATTTAAGAATTAGAGCAATCGTTCTGACTGTTGGCACGCTAATGTTACTAAGGGGAATTTCACTTTTTGTTGCTGAAGAAAAAACAGTTATGCTGACCGATTTTCGTATTCCAGATTTCATAACAACAAAAGTTCTATGGTATTTTTCCCCTGCAAGCCTAACGGTGATTGCTATGTTTGTGCTTGTTGCGTTGTTTATGAATTTCACTAAATATGGCCGCGAAATTTATGCTATTGGCGGTGCAAGAAAAGAGGCACTTGCCGCTGGGATAAGTCTTAAAAGACCCATGATCATCGTATTTGCTATTTCTGGCTTCTGTGCGGGTCTTGGCGGCGTTATTATAGGATTAAGGTCAGGAACTGCGCAAGCATTAGGTCTGCAGTACCTATTGCTGGCAGGAACTGTTGCTGCCTTTATTGGCGGTGTCAGTATCTTAGGTGGAAGAGGCGGTGTAATTGGCGCTGTGATTGGTGCTCTTACCGTGAATTTTCTCAATACTGGGCTTGTATTTAATGTCACCCCAGCTTTTATGGTTCAATTATATCTTGGAATTTTATTATTAGTCGTCATTATGGTTCAGACTGGGTCTGTCATATTTGAGAAAAGACAAAAGCGATATCAGATATTAAAAGATATAGATGATAGAAGAGAGCGGCTGAAAAAAGAAATGAAGGGTGGCGCCCAGCCATAATAGGTTTAGGGCCATCTTGAAAACAAATGTTTAAAAATACTATCTCTTTTTTTCTGATACCAGAAGCTTCAAATTTAAGACTGTAATGTATTTGACTTATAAGCTCGCCGCTTTATCGTTTGGGAAAAAATTGAATTGGAATGGGAATGCGCACTATAAGCCAAAACCACTCAACTATAAAAACAGCTTTATCAGATAAACAGGAATCCTATGAAGCGATTGAAATGCCATCAATTGGTGCTGCCAATCAGACCCTAATTGATAGGCTTGATTTTCTAGAGGAACTTCAAAACGAGATTGAGACGTGTTTTAGTGTGCGCACTGGTTTTAGCGAGCTTCGAATTTTAATCGCATTGATGAAAAATCATCTTAAAGGTAAAATTTCCACCAAAACGTCTCTTGTCGGCTTTTCTGGAATGGCTTTTGGAACAGCCATGAGAACCATTGAGCGCATTGAAGAGCAAGGGCTGATAATCAGAAGACCAAAAACGGAAACTGGAAAAAGTTTTTCATTGCATCCATCTGAGAAACTAATATCCCAATGGCATGAGTTATCTAGACGAATGGAATATGTCTTTGAGACCAATTCTGCCCTATCTGAAGAAACAAATAGTCAGGCAAATTATTATTTTGGAAGCTCTTACCAAGACGGATATATCCTTTCACCATCTAGTATTATGGTAGACAAGCTTCCTTTGAAAAAAGGTCTTAGCCTTTTGGTGCATGCCGATCCGACCTTCATGGCAATGGCTAAACTGAAAAAAAACTTTGAGATTATGTTTGGCGTGAATATTCAAAACAGGGCCTTATCCATTGACCGATTAAGAGAAGAAATTCTGATTAATGCCACAAGAGTGCAATCTAAATATGACATAATTGCATGTGATTTGCCGTGGTTTGGAGAAATGGCAGATGCAGGGCATTTCATCGCGTTAGACGGGTTAATGAATGAGACAGGGTTTGAAGCTGCTGATTTTAATAAAGAGGCAATGGCAAGCTCAAGATTCAAAGGTCAGCAATATGGAATTCCAATCCAGACAACGCCTGAATTGCTGGTTTGCAGACAAGATGTTTTTCAGGAAATGGGTCTCAACTACCCAGAAACAACCCAAGAATTACTAGATGCTGCTTATGTTATTCAACGCTCCTCGATTAGAATGAAGGCGATCGCTTGGAATGCAGCTAGAGGTACGCCTCTTGGACATAGTTTTTTATTTTCAATGGGCTCTTTTGGTCAGCCTATCATTAACCTTCGCAAAGTTGAAAACGGGTTTGATGCGGAGTGGCCGAAAGGAGAAGAATTAAGGCCAATGTTCGTAACAGATGCAGCACGAGATGTATGTGATTTTTTCGCAGAGTTAATTAGCTTATCCCCGCAAAATATTCTGAATATGTCTTGGTTTGAGCGCGCTCGTGCCTATGCAAATGGTGAAGTCGGCATGGCTTTTACCGCAACCTTGCTGTCTCCGATGTTTGAGTTTGATAGAATGTCACCAGCCTTTGGAAAATCAAAATATGTACCGCTTCCTGCAGGCAATACCGGGCGGCAGATTGCGCCAGTTGGCGGATATGCACTAGCCATACCCAAGAATGTGCCCTCTCAGCGTGTGGCTCACATATGGAGTGCTATTCAAGAATTCTCTTCGGCAAAAGCAACTAAGATATTTATTGAAAATGGAAGCTTGGTTAGTCCTCGAAATAGCGTGTCAAAAGATAAAGAAGTACAAAAAGTATCCTTCGTCATCGGGGTAATAGATGATTTGGCAGGCGCTGATATCCTGAAAATGTGGCCTCGTCCCCCAATCCCAGAGATATCGCATTTAATTTCCATAGCTGGAACAGAGATTCATGATTTTCTGTCTGGCACAATTAACAGAGAAACAGCCCTTATGAATGCCCAGAACAGAGCAGATAGTATCATGCGCTCCAAAGGGTATTACTAACTATTACTAACAGGCTGCTGATTTAGTAAAGCCACTATATAACACCCATGCTTAGGGATGATTGATATTTCTGGTAGCATCTTTGGAAGGTAATAACAAAAATCCTAATGCGATAAGAAGCAGGACAACCGCCATTCCATATCGTTCATTTCCGCTTATCATAACCAGCCAGCCATATAAAAATGGGCCTACAAAACTTGTTAGTTTTCCAGAGACCATATATAGGCCAAATAATCCGCCCTTATGTTTATCTGACGCTGTTAGGCTAAGATAGGTTCTAGATGCAGATTGAACAGGGCCAACAAATAATCCAAGACCTACACCAACAATCCAAAATATCATTTTATAGGGTGTAATGATTGCAACTAATCCGCATAGAAACAGGCCAATCAAGGCTAGTTTTATAGTTTTTATTGGCCCGATATTATCATCCAGAAAACCGCCTATAATAGCACCCACGCCAGCTGAAATATTAAGCCCAATAGCGAATAGTATTATTTCAAACTGGCTAAAGCTAAAAACCTTTGCAGCATAAATACCGCCAAACGCGAACAGTGTAATAAGCCCATCATTATACGCCATTCGTGCCAGCAAAAATCGCAGTAAATTTGGAATTTTGCGTGCCTCAATGATACTTGTTTTTAGGCTCGAAATAACTGAATTTTTATCATTTTTCTGGCTAAAGGATGGTAGATAAAACATCATTGGAAGGGAGAATATGATGGCCCAACTTGCGGCAAATAACATTGTCGCACGTATGTGCTCTGATTGAGATTTATCCAAGGAAAAAAGGATTTTATCAGGCATAATAAATACGACAAGAACAACTATCAATGCAATCACGGATCCGATATAACCACCACCCCAAGCAAGCCCCGATAAAGAGCCGATATGGTTGCGCTGTATCATTTTACCGAGAATTGCATTGTAAAAGATAAAACTGCTTTCAAGAAAAAATATGGAGATTGCAGATAAAATTATAGAGTAGCTGATAAAAGCTTCATTTGGTTGCGCAAACCATAATAATCCAGTTGCAACCGAGCCAAGTGCAATAAATAGGACGATTAATTCTTTGAATTTGCCTGTGCTATCTGCATAACTTCCTAATAAAGGCGCTATTAGAGCTATTGTAAATGCTGTGATACCAGTCATATACGCCCAAACGACCGACCCTCCATCTGGCATTATGACCGTTGTAAAATACACCGCAAAAATAAAGGTTGCATGCAGGGTTGGTACAGGAGAGGAGGCCCAATCATACAATGCCCAGCCTATTTGTGATTTTCTGGCCGGTGATTTGTCTGAGTATAAATCGTTCATATGTATCAGCCTATATCAGAATAAACATAATAGACAGAATATAGGCCATTAATGACTGCATTTGGTTGTCCATTTAAAATGCGGATAATTATTCTTATTTCCTATTAGCGGCATTAATAAGTGTCTGGGTATAAGCATCTGAAGGGGTATCTAAAATCTTCTGCACTGAGCCCATCTCAACAATTTCTCCGTCTTTCATAACGAACATAGTATGGCAAACAGTTCCAATTAACGAGATATCATGGCTAATAAAAATATAGCTTAACCCATGTCGCTGTTGCAGATTTAGAAGTAATTCAATGATCTGTTTCTGCACTGTAACGTCAAGGGCAGATGTGGGCTCATCAAAGATAATAACTTCAGGTCTTAAAATTAATGCCCGTGCGATAGCAATACGCTGTCTTTGTCCGCCAGAAAATTCATGTGGGTAACGGTCTTGAAAATCAGCTTCTAATCCCACTTCTTCTAAAACGTCTGTTACTCTTTGTTGGAGGCGGTAGGCATCGCTATCACCATGCGCCTTGGGGCCTTCCGCAATTATCTCACCAACAGATAATCGCGGCGATAAAGAGCCGAATGGGTCTTGAAAAACTATCTGAACTGCTCGTCGGTAAGGCTTCAACTTTGCCGAATATGTGCTGGTAACCGCATCACCTTTAAAATAAATATGTCCTGTGTGGGGTACAAGCTTGGTTAAAGCTCGCGCAAGCGTGGATTTGCCAGACCCACTCTCTCCTACAATCCCTAGGCTTTCGCTTGAGTGAAGTTGAAAGCTTGCATCTATTACCGCAGGGACAAACCCTGAAATGCGTTGCAGAAATCCTTTTCGAATGGGAAATTTCACTGTAATATTTCTTGCTTCTAGAATTACATCTTCTGGTTTATCTAAAGCTGCTCTCCTTATGTTTGATTTTGCTTCTACTAAAGATTTTGTGTAGTCCGCTTTAGGTTTATTGAAAATTTGCTTCTTGCTACCCTGTTCGATGGCCTTTCCATTTTTCATTACTATAACACGGTCTGCAAGCTGTTTTACTACCCCCAGATCATGAGAAATAAACAGCATTGCCATACCGGTTTCGCGTTGAATATCTTGGAGCAGGTCAATAATTTGTGCCTCGATTGTAACGTCAAGTGCGGTTGTGGGCTCATCTGCAATTAGTAATTTTGGACCATTCGCAAGGGCCATTGCAATCATTACACGCTGTCTTTGTCCGCCAGATAATTGATGAGGGTAACTTTCAAGGCGATTTTCAGCATTTGGAATGCCCACCCTATCAAGGAGTTCGAGAATGCGGTGGCGCAATCTTGCTGTATCAAGCTTCTGATGAAGCCGAATGGCTTCACCTATTTGTTTTTCAATGGTATGGAGCGGATTTAAAGAGGTCATAGGCTCTTGAAATATAATGCCAGCTTCACTTCCCCGAATTTGAGATAGATTAGGTGCCTTACCTTTTATCTGTGTCTGACTATTCCAGCGAATGGAGCCTGTAACAACTGCACTGTCAGCCAAAAGCCCAAGGCAGGCAAGAGCAGATACAGACTTTCCAGAACCACTCTCGCCCACAATCGCAAGCGTTTCGCTTGTATGGATATCAAATGATAAATCCTGAACTGCATAGGTATTTTGGCTATCTCTTTGGAACAGAATATTAAGATTTTCGACTGATAATAATTCAGACGTCATGAATACGTCTTTCTAGGGTCGAATGCATCACGGATACCCTCAAATATAAATACCAGCATCATCAACATAAGGGCAAAAACGCTAAAAGCAGTGAGGCCAAGCCATGGTGCTTGCAGATTTTGTTTGGCTTGAAGTGTTAATTCGCCAAGTGAAGGCGCAGAAGAAGGTAGTCCAAAACCAAGAAAATCCAAAGCAGCAAGTGAGCCAATGGCGCCTGTTACGATAAATGGAAGCATTGTTAATGTTGCGACCATCGCGTTTGGCAGAACATGGCGTATCATAATTTTAATTGGGGATACACCAAGTGCTTTTGCTGCTTGTACATATTCAAAATTTCTAGCTCTTAAAAACTCTGCACGTACCACCCCGACAAGCGCTGTCCAGCTAAATAAGATCATCAAAAACACTAAAATCCAGAAATCCATTCGATAAATTGCAGCTACGATAATGATTACATATAATGACGGGGTTGCCCCCCAGATCTCTATTAATCTTTGCGCCAAAAGATCTGTTCGCCCGCCAAAATAACCTTGGACGGCTCCCATAAATATCCCAATAAAAGACGAGAATATAGAGACGATCAACGCAAATAATACCGAAAGCCGAAATCCATATATAACCCGTGCAAGAACATCTCTTGCAGTATCATCTGTGCCAAGAAGATGATTGTTATTTGGGGGCGAGGGCGCAGGTACATCAAGCGTGTCAACTGTTGAGAAGTGATACGGGATGAGCGGCCATATAACAAATCCGCGTTCTATTTTTCTAGCGTCAATGATGCCATCTTGGGAATCTTTAATTATTTGTTCGGGGGCATCCCAGCATTCTTCTAAGCCGCCGCTAATGATAAGACATTCAACTTCTATATCAGAATATATGGCTTCTGTTCTGAGATCTCCGCCAAATGTTTCTTCTGAATAAAAGGAGAGGACAGGCATATAGTAGGCGCCTTGATATTTGACCAAAAGAGGTCTGTCATTCGCTATAAATTCAGCACACAATGATATAACAAAACAAATCGTGAATATAATAAGCGACCAAAAAGCACGTTTATTCTGCTTAAAATTTTTCCAGCGCCGTTGATTAATTTTATTGAGTTTCACGAAAGCCTCTTCTCAAAATCAATTCGCGGGTCAATCCAGATATACATTAAATCAGATATCAGCCCGATGAGGAGTCCAATCAAACTAAATATAAATAAGGTGCCGAATACGACAGGATAATCGCGTGCAACAGCTGCTTCAAAACCCATTCGCCCTAATCCATCAAGCGAGAATATGGTCTCAATAATCAAGGAGCTTCCAAAAAAAACAGATACAAAAACAGCCGGAAACCCAGCTATGACAATCAGCATAGCATTCCTGAATACATGACCGTAAAGCACGCCTTTTTCAGACAATCCTTTTGCACGGGCAGTAATAACATATTGCTTGCGAATTTCATCAAGGAAGGCGTTTTTGGTCAAAAGTGTAAGGGTCGCAAATGCTGAAATGGTGGAGGCAAGAACAGGAAGTGCAATATGCCAGAAATAATCAAGAACCTTGTGCCAGAGACTGAGGTCTGCAAAATCAGGTGACACCAAACCGCGAGGTGGAAATAATTTGAGATAAGAGCCACCAGCAAATAACACCAGAAGCAGTATCGCAAATAAAAAGCCCGGAATTGCATAGCCAATAATGATGAGACTAGATGTCCAGCTATCAAAGGCAGTACCATCGCTCACAGCTTTTCTTATTCCAAGTGGGATGGAGATAAGATAGGCCAGTAAGGTGGTCCATAATCCTAATGAAAGGGAGACAGGCATTTTCTCTAATATAAGCTCAGTAACTGAAATTGACCTGAAATAACTCTCGCCGAAATCAAATCTTGCGTAATCCCACAACATATCTAAAAATCGTGTTAAAGGCGGTTTATCGAAGCCAAATTGAACTTCTAGATCGGCAATAAAATCTTCTGGTAACCCTTTGCTTCCAAGGTAGCTTTCTGCTTTGCTAATGTCTCTTATCTCTCCTGCGCCTCCTGCCATATTATCGAAAACACTTGCATCGCTTTCCAATCCAGCAATGATTTGCTCTATTGGTCCGCCAGGTACAAATTGAATAAGCGTGAAATTAATGAGCATAATGCCGAGAAGTGTCGGAAGAATGAGACAAAGTCGTCTTATGATGTAAGAGATCATGCAAGATTACCTTCGAAGCTGCTAAAAAGCACCTTCAGACTTAAGTTTATCAAATGCAGCTTCATCAAACCACCAAAAATCGAGCGTCCCAAGGTCATAGGGAGGGAGCTTATCTGGGTATCGATACATATCGTAATAAGCTACGGTATGTTTTTTCTTAAACCATTGAGGTATCCAGAAAACCTCAGCACGAAGCAGTCTGTCTAAGGCGCGTGTGGCGTCATTTAATGTCTGCCGGTCTTTAGCT
Source organism: Alphaproteobacteria bacterium (assembly GCA_009936885.1). Taxonomy (GTDB): domain Bacteria; phylum Pseudomonadota; class Alphaproteobacteria; order Puniceispirillales; family Puniceispirillaceae; genus UBA5951. The sequence continues at coordinate 2,202 of JAACDT010000029.1, read as the reverse complement.
GCGAGTATATCTTCAATAAGCTTATCTGCTGCTTCACTGCTATATCCAGACAGATTAAATATAGAATAATCAGCAGACTCAGAGCCGAAATACTGTTTTAGTCCAGAACCAGACGTCAATGAAGTTCTGAAATTTCCAACCACCATATCGAAATCAAAATTTCGTTCACGCTCTGTCATTTGTGCATTATCAATGCGTGTGTGAACCGCATCCACGCCAAGACGTTGCAGATTTTCAACAAAAGGATTTATTACTCTATCAAACGCTTGAGAGTCATTGAGTATTTCTAGCGTGAGTGTCTTACCTTGCTTATTGCGCCGGATACCATCATCGCCAACTATCCATCCTGCATCGTCAAGCAAAGCAGAAGCTTTGCGAAGGTTTGTGCGGTCTAATTGTCGCTTCGAGGATGTCGGCGCTAATTCCGCTTCGGCTTTAAAAACCGTGTCAGGCAAGATGTTTTTTAACGGATTTAAAAAAGCAAGTTCACCGTCACTTGGAAGACCGGTCGCTTTTAGGTAGCTGTTCTCCCAAAAAGACGAGATGCGCTCATAAATTCCATAGAACAAAGTCTTGTTTGACCATTCAAAATTAGACATAAGGCCAAGTGCTTTTCGAACACGAATATCCCTAAATTGTTCTCGTCTAAGATTAAAAATGAAGGATTGTCCATTAGCCAGGGTTCCATCTGGGGGGGTGTCTTTTACAACCCATCCTTTTTGTATAGAAGGAAAGTCATATCCAGTTGCCCAAATTTTGGAAGATGCTTCGTTTCTGAAGTAATAAGCACCTGCTTTAAAGCCTTCAAATGCGCTGTTATAATCTGCAAAATATTCCACTCTAATTCGTTCAAAATTATGCCGGCCCTTATTAATGGCTAAATTGCGCCCCCAATATTCAGGGTTTTGCTTGTAAATAATGTGCTGTCCTACATCAACTGTTTCTAACACATACGGGCCAGAACCAATTGCGGGTGTAAGTGTGGAATCCTCAAAGTTCGCACCAGTTTCCAGATAGTATTTTTTCGAAAATATTGGCAGGCTTCCAACCATTTTTGGTAAATCACGTGTTGGAATACCTTCTTTGAAGACAAATTTTACACGGGTTGCGCTTAATGCGGTTGCGCTTGCAACTTCACTCTCTATTAATGCTCTGAAAGAGGGAAGACCCTTATCGCGGAGAATTTCATACGAAAACACAACATCATCTGCTGTTAGTGGAGAGCCATCGGAAAAACGTGCCTCAGGGCGCAAATTAAATATAACCTCGCTTCTATCTTCTGGATATTCCATTGATGATGCTAGTAATCCATAAGCAGAATCTGGCTCGTCGGCTGTACCTTCCAGCAAGGTTTCGAAAAATATAGATGATAGCCGTCCAGCTCTTCCCTTTGTGCTATAGGGATGCATAGAATCAAATGAGCCAAATCCCCAAATTGACATCTCGCCACCCTTGGGCGCATTAGGATTTACATATTCCAGATGCTGAAAATCAGCCTCATATTTCAGCTCACCAAATGTGGAAATGCCGTGCGATGTCACTGTTTCGGCAAAAGAACGCGTGACCAACAGGTTGCCAGAGATAGACAAAAGCGCTGCACATAAAATGCAATAACGAATGGTGGATAGAGGGCTATTAAAATACATAACAAAATTCCCAAAAATGAGCTGAAAAAAGATACCGTGTGATTACTTCTGATTATAGGGCTGTTTTAAGGTAGAAGACAATATTACGTTGTGTGGTATTAAGCTGCCTATGCGATAATCTATTTGGACACAAAAAACATGCGCAATAACAAGCATTAACATGATATGTTTGATTGGCTCGTACTTCGTTGTGTTCTTAACTGTATAAATTTTTCTTATCTTAAGAGATCAATTGTGACAAACCTTATCCTTATGCGCCATGCTAAATCAGACTGGTCAGAGAACCTAGCTGACTTTGAGCGCGTCCTCAATACGCGTGGGCGGAAGTGCTGTCTGGCTCTTCGCGCTTGGTTTGCCGAAATTAATATTAAGCCAGATATCGCACTCGTTTCTTCAGCAAAGAGAACACAACTCACCTTTGAGTTGATATTTGGGATCCCCAAAATTACGCCAGAAAGCATTCAATATGACGATATGCTTTATCAAGGTGATAGCACGCAAATTATAAAAGCCATTCGCACCACCGCCTCAACGCATAATACTATTCTTGTAATTG
>JAACDT010000176.1 GCA_009936885.1 Alphaproteobacteria bacterium | reverse complement strand
TTTGCACCATAAATCATTCACTTTTTGCTGGCTTCATTACACTTTGCTAGCCAAAAGGCTGATTTTTTTGTTCAGATTGTTTTAAGGATTAGATAATGAAGTTAGCTTTAAGCATTTTAGAGACTATACAGGAGGGTGGCCGCTGTCCTAAAAGTCCGTATTCTAGTAATAAAATATCGGTGATTGGCGCCTTACGTTCATTTTCAACTGGTTTGATATTTTGTCTTTCGATAGTGGTGGGTAGCGCCACTGCTCATGCACAAGAAAGACCGGATAGTTTTGCTGATTTGGCAGAACGCTTGCTTCCTTCTGTTGTGAATATCTCAACTGCGACGTTGGTCGAAGGGGGGGGTGGCTTTGATTTGCCGCAGTTTCCGGAGGGTTCTCCCTTCGAGGAATTTTTCAAGGAATTTAACGAGCGTCCAGGCGCACAGCGCGCTCAATCCCTTGGATCGGGCTTTATAACTGATGCAAGTGGCATTGTTATCACAAATAATCATGTGATTGAAAACGCAGATGAGATTACGGTTATTCTATCAGATGAGACTGAGTTAAAAGCTGAGATAATTGGAAGAGATCCAAAAACCGATATTGCGGTACTCCGCATTGAGCCAGGAGATAAAGAGCTTTCAGCTGTATCTTTTGGTGATTCAGATAGCCTGCGAGTAGGGGACTGGGTGATGGCTATTGGAAACCCGTTCGGACTTGGCGGAACCGTTACAGCAGGCATTGTATCCGCACGGGGACGCGATATCGGCTCTGGCCCCTATGATGATTTTATCCAGACAGATGCCTCCATCAACAGAGGAAATTCAGGTGGGCCATTATTTGATTTAGAAGGTAATGTTATCGGAATAAATACCGCTATTTTTTCCCAATCTGGTGGCTCTGTTGGCATCGGCTTTGCTATTGCATCTAACCTTGCAGATGATACGGTCGACCAGCTTGTGGAGTTTGGCAGAACGCGCCGCGGATGGCTTGGTGTATTCATTCAAGAAATAACAGAGGATATTGCCGATAGTCTTGGACTAGAAGAGGCTGCGGGCGCACTTGTATCTGCTGTTACACCGGGTGGCCCCGCCGGAGATGCTGGGTTGGAACCTGGTGATACCATTATTGCATTTGATGGCAAAATGATTAATAGCGTGAAAGATTTGCCGCGTATCGTGGCAGAAACAGCAGTAGATAAACAGGTGTCAGTTGACATTGTTCGTTCTGGTAAAAAATTATCTGTTGACGTGGTATTAGGTGAGTTAGAACAGGCTGAACAAAGCGGTGTGTTAACAGATAACAAGCCATCTGATGAGCCTACTGCAATTGGCTCTCTTGGGATCGCGCTTGCTAATATCTCGGACGAAATTATTGAGAAATATAACCTGGATGAAGAAGAAACAGGGGTTATTATAACCGAAGTCCTAGAAGGAAGCCCTGCATCAAATATGAATATTCAGGAAGGTAATATTATCCGCCGTATCGGACAGCGCAAAGTTGATACTGTGGAGACAGTGTTATCTGAGGTTGAGCGTTTGCGTGATGCTGATCGAAGTGGGGTTCTTATGTTGATTGAATCGCAAGGGCGTAATAGGTTCGTACAACTACCATTCGTGGATAGATAAATTATTATAAAAAATACATAAAATAAGCAGCCTGTTTCAGGCTGTTTATTTATGAAACAATATCGCCGATTGTATATCCTTGCAAAAATAGTAAACCTGTAAGGTCAGTATAATTAAGCTGGGTTGTTATTTTATCTCTCAAAAGTTGTTTTCCCTCAAACGCAACGCCTAATCCAGCTGCTTGAAGCATTTCTAGATCATTTGCACCATCACCAATGGCAGCAACATCCGCGCTTTTTAAGTTATGTTGCTTGCTGAGTTGGGTAAGGGCTTCTTTTTTTGCATGCACCCCTAATATGGGCGGAATAACATTTCCTGTTAAGTGCGAGTTTGCTATCTCAAGCCTGTTAGAGAACGACCCGTCAAAGCCAATTTTCTGGGCAATAGGGATGGTAAGGAAGTCAAATCCGCCAGAGACAATATAGCAAAATGCGCCGCTTTTTTTCATGGTCGGCGCAAGCAAAGATGCTCCATTATTAAGATGCGTTTTTTCTATTATCTCTAATAAGATATCTTCTCTTATGCCTTTAAGCATCGCCACACGCTTCGTAATTGATTGGTTAAAATCAAGTTCTCCTCGCATTGATTGGCGGGTGATATTGGCAATCTCCTCTCCTATCCCGACTTTTGCGGCAATCTCGTCAAGAGACTCCCCTTTGATTAAGGTACTGTCCATATCAGCAAGAAGTAGTTTTTTACGTCTGTTTTTTTCACTGATCAAATTAATGTCTAATTGCATGGAATTTGCGATGTTACGAATGGATGAAACGGCACCCCAGTCAGTTTTTAAGAAGCATTCAACAGCCCATTGGTCATACTCACCTTCTGCAAGCCATGAATGCATCTGCATATCAGCTGTTTTTATAAAGTGAGACAGTGTATTTTTTGTTTCAGGATTTTTAGATGATGTGGATATAAGGATAAGATCTTGCATGTCCATGTCTCGTGTTTTATGTCGACAGTATGAATGATATCAGTTCAAAAGATGTAAGCCAAAATATCCTTGTAATAGCTGGGCCAACCGCAAGCGGTAAGTCCGCAATTGCAATGGATATAGCTCAGAAATGTAACAGTGTCATCATTAACGCTGACTCAATGCAGGTTTATTCTGACTTGCAGATACTTACCGCACGTCCAACACACCAAGATATAGAAACAACGCCTCACGCATTATATGGTGTAATTGATGGTAGCAGGAGATGCAATGTTCGGCACTGGCTTGAGCTTGCTACTCGCGAAGTTGAAAAAGCAAGACTGCTCGGAAAATTGCCCATTTTAGTAGGTGGGACTGGTCTGTATCTGAATGCTGCAAGACATGGTATCTCCCAGATTCCAGAAGTGTCTGAGGAAATACATAATAAAGCTGTAAGCTTGCATCAGGATATTGGAGCACGCTCATTTAAGGAACTACTTGAGCAAATTGATAGTCAAACTGCCTCTCGGCTGGCAGAAGGAGATAGCCAGCGACTAATAAGGGCAATGGAAGTTTACTGGCAGACGAACACGCCCCTATCCTATTGGCAATCACATCCTTTAACGGGCGCGATTTCTGGAAATTTTATTCATGTAGCAAATCTGCCGCCTCGTCAATTGATCTATAATTCTATTAATCAAAGAGTACATAAGATGATTGAGGAAGGTGCCCTTGATGAGGTCGGCGCACTAGTTGCACGCAAATTAGAACCTGCTCTGCCAGTAATGAAAGCGCTTGGTGTTCGGCAAATTGCTGCTTATCTTAAATCTGAATTAGCATTTGATTTGATGCTTGAGAGTATTGCTCAAGATACAAGGCATTATGCAAAGCGCCAGTTTACCTGGTTCAAGAATAATTTTATATCGGAATTCACCAATAATGAGAAATATTCAAAAAGAATTATTTCAGAAATCTTTTCATTAATTCCCAGATAGGGGTTGACAAACATTCAACCCGATCTTAGAAATATGGCAGATTAACAGGTGTTTTATGCTGATTACATTGGCTTATTTGTCTGTTTGTAAATGAAATCATGATAAGATAAAGTGTTGGTACCAGATGGCAGATAAACAACCAAAATATAAAATACAGCAAATTCCAGGCGCAGAATTATTGCTTAAATGTCTAGAAGATCAGAATGTAGAGGTGATTTTCGGTTATCCTGGTGGTGCTGTTTTACCCATTTATGATGCGTTATTTAAAAATAACAGAATTAAACATATTCTGGTCCGACATGAGCAGGCAGCAGTTCATGCAGCTGAGGGTTATGCACGGTCAACGGGAAAAATCGGTGTGGTGCTTGTAACATCTGGTCCTGGTGCAACAAATGCTGTGACCGGATTAACAGATGCGCTTATGGATTCTGTTCCTGTTGTGTGTTTAACAGGTCAGGTACCAACCCACCTTGTGGGAACAGATGCGTTTCAGGAAGCAGATACAACTGGCATCACACGCCAGTGCACAAAACATAACTATCTTGTAACGAAATCAGCTGACCTACAGCTTGTCGTATCAGAGGCATTTCACGTAGCTAGGACAGGACGTCCAGGGCCTGTGCTTATTGATTTGCCAAAAGATATTCTAATGTTGGATGCGCCTTATTCTAATTCACCAGAAATACGCGAAGAAGCCACAAAGAGATATTACCCACAGATAAATCCTGATCCAAAATCGATAAAAGAGGCTGTTCGGATTCTTAAAAAAGCTAAAAGACCTATTATCTATGGTGGTGGCGGTCTCATTAATAGTGGACCTGATGCATCTGAGAAGCTTGGAAAACGTGTTAAAATGACAGGCTGGCCTACAACCCTTACATTAATGGGTCTTGGGGCGTTACCTGCTGAAGATAGTCACTTTTTGGGTATGCTTGGAATGCATGGAACATATGAAGCTAACTTGGCAATGTATAATTGTGATGTGATGCTGAATATTGGCGCAAGGTTTGATGATAGGGTAACTGGAAAATTATCTGAGTTTTCTCCTCAGTCTCAGAAAATTCATATTGATATTGATGCCTCTTCTATTAATAAAAATATTCAGGTTGATGTTGGTATCATTGGCGATGCTGGAATTGTACTTGATGCTCTAATCGCAGAAATGAAGGCACAATCTTTCGAGCCAAATGCGGCCCCACTTGCAAAATGGTGGCAGCAGATAAATGAATGGCGTTCAAAAAAATGCCTTGGATACAAGCAGATTAGTCAAGTGATAAAGCCACAATACGCTTTAGAGAGGCTGTATCAGATGACCAAAGATAGGGATACTTACGTTACAACCGAGGTAGGGCAGCATCAGATGTGGGCCGCACAATATTTTGGCTTTAATAAGCCAAATAGGTGGATGACATCTGGCGGACTTGGCACAATGGGGTATGGCCTGCCAGCCGCTATGGGGGTTCAAGTTGCACATCCTGACTCGCTTGTAATTGATGTTTCAGGCGAGGGATCATTCATGATGAACATGCAGGAATTATCTACGATCGCACAGTATGATCTGCCTGTTAAGATATTTATATTGAATAACGAATGGTTAGGAATGGTTCGCCAATGGCAAGAGCTTATTCATGGTGGGAGATACTCTCAAAGCTATTCTTCTTCTCTGCCTGATTTTGTTAAATTAGCTGATACCTTTGGCATGACAGGGTTTGTGGCTGATACAGCCTCTGGCTTAGATGATGTGATAACCCAAATGCTTGACACAAATGGGCCTGTTATTGCAGATATTCGTATTGAAAAAGAGGAAAACTGTTTCCCAATGATACCATCAGGGGCGGCCCATAATGAGATGATATTAGGGCCTGACGACCAAGATGGTGCTATTTCAGATTCAGGAAAGATTCTCGTTTAAGGAATAGCTGTCAGCGAGTGAATTTTCGTGAGTGCCTAATCAGTTTTACGAGATTTTCTGACAGCATGATAAAGGAATAACAATATATGTTAGATACCCAAAAAATCGAAAGCCACACCTTATCCGTGCTTGTTGATGACGAACCAGGCGTGCTTGCTCGTGTTGTAGGGCTGTTTTCTGGCCGTGGCTACAATATTGAAAGTCTGACAGTTTCAGTTGTGGATAAAAAGAAAAAAACATCCAGAATTTCAGTTGTAACAACTGGAACACCTCAAGTCATAAACCTGATACAACAGCTATTATCAAGGCTAATTCCTGTCCATAAGGTAGAGGATCTCAGCAACGGGCCTCCGCATGTAGAACGTGAGCTAGCGCTGGTAAAAATCGTTAATAAGGGGGATAGCCGAATTGAGGCACTTCGTATTGCGGATAGTTTTAGAGCACGTATTTTAGACAGCTCTCTTAATAGTTTTGTATTTGAAGTAACAGGTGCAACTGACAAAGTATCCGCCTTTGTTGACCTAATGGAATCTCTTGGTAAAGTAGAAGTTGCAAGAACTGGAATTTGTGGTATCACCCGTGGAAATAAAATTGATCTTGCGGACTGATATTTTCAAACTATAGTGCCCTAATTAAATCGTGGTTCTGCTATTAGAGAAGGTCTTAAATTGGCCATTTTCTATCTGTATCGTTTTTAAATATATAATAAGGAGAGACAAATGCGCGTTTATTATGATCAGGATGCCGACCTAGGGCTGATAAAATCAAAGAAAGTTGTTATCGTAGGATACGGATCCCAAGGTCATGCGCATGCAGCAAATCTTAAAGATAGCGGAATTACAGAAGTCACTGTTGCCCTTCGTGAGGGCTCTACCTCCGCTGCAAAGGCAGAGGCTGCAGGTTTTAAAGTAATGTCAGTTGCGCAGGCATCTGCATGGGGTGATGTGATAATGATGCTGACCCCAGATGAGCTGCAGGCTGAAATTTATTCAGGCGAAATAGCTGATAATATTCGCCCTGGTGCTGCCCTTGCATTTGCACATGGCTTAAATGTGCACTTTAATCTGATTGAACCAAGAAGTGACGTTGATGTCTTTATGGTTGCCCCAAAAGGCCCAGGGCATACTGTTAGAAGTGAATATGTGCGCGGCGGCGGAGTGCCATGCCTTATTGCTATTCATCAAGACGCATCTGGTAATGCCCATGATATTGGTC
>JAACDT010000175.1 GCA_009936885.1 Alphaproteobacteria bacterium | reverse complement strand
TTGAGTTAAAAAGACACTCAAAACTATAGATTTAAATTTAACAGAATTAATTAAAAATGTAACTTAAAAACATTGGTAAGCCATGACAGAGATCACCAGAAAAATTAGTGTTCGCGGCGCAAAAGAACATAATCTAAAAAATATAAACCTTGATATCCCACGTGATAAGTTAATTGTATTTACAGGTCTTTCAGGGTCTGGAAAATCGTCCCTCGCTTTTGACACAATATATGCCGAAGGTCAGCGAAGATATGTTGAATCCCTGTCTGCTTATGCAAGACAGTTTTTAGAGATGATGCAAAAGCCAGATGTTGATTTAATCGAGGGATTATCCCCTGCTATTTCAATAGAGCAAAAGACAACGTCTCGTAACCCCCGTTCGACTGTTGGTACTGTAACTGAAATTTATGATTATATGCGACTGTTATGGGCCCGTGTTGGGACTCCGTACTCTCCTGCCACTGGATTACCAATCAAGTCACAAACAGTCTCCCAGATGGTTGATATCGTTATAGAGATGCCAGAAAATAGTAGATTAATGTTATTATCACCTGTCGTAAGAGGGCGAAAAGGTGAATATAAAAAAGAACTCGCTGGATTTCTTCAAAAAGGGTTTAGTCGAGTCCGAATTGATGGCGCGTTATATGATTTGGACGCAACCCCTTCACTCGATAAAAAGAAAAAGCATGATATTGAAATTGTAATAGACAGGATAGTGCTTAAAGGCGATTTTGATACGCTTGCTACAAGATTAGCAGATTCATTGGAAATTGCTTTATCCCTTTCTGATGGCCTTGCGTATGTGCAAGATGTAGCAACAGACAAACAAACCGTGTTTTCTGCAAAATTTGCCTGTCCAGTATCAGGGTTCACAATTGATGAGATTGAACCTAGGTTATTCTCCTTTAACAATCCGTTTGGAGCCTGTCCTTTATGCGATGGATTAGGTGTAAGTAGTCACTTTGACGAACAACTCATAGTGCCAAGCAAAAGCAAAAGCCTTCGCGATGGAGCCATTGCGCCTTGGGCCAATTCTTCATCCAAATATTACTTACAAACGCTTCAATCGCTTGCCAAACAATGGGGGTTTTCAGTAGAGGTTGCGTTCAGCGAGCTACCCCCTGGTTTTCAAGACATAATTTTACATGGCAGTGGTGGTCAGAGTGTAGAGATGGTCTATGATGATGGGCTTCGATCTTATAAAACACGCAAACCGTTTGAGGGTATTGTTCCAAATCTAACTCGCCGATATCGAGAAACTGATTCTAACTGGGTACGAGAAGAGCTGGAAAAATACCGAACTGTCCAGCCCTGTGATGCTTGCAAAGGAAAGCGTTTAAAGCCAGAATCGCTTGCTGTAAAAATAGCCAATAAAGACATATCTGATATTGCCGCACTTTCTATCGGAGATGCGGTCATATGGTTTCAAGAATTATCTATTTCGCTGACCACAAAAGAGCAGGAGATTGCATCTCGTATTCTAAAAGAAATAAATGAGCGGCTTGGTTTTCTAAACAATGTTGGATTAAATTATTTGAATTTGTCCAGAAACTCTGGAACATTGTCTGGCGGTGAATCACAACGTATACGACTTGCCTCGCAAATTGGAAGTGGACTTACTGGCGTTCTTTATGTGCTTGATGAGCCCTCTATTGGATTGCATCAAAGAGATAATGACAGGCTTCTTGGAACACTTACGAGGCTCCGTGATTTGGGAAATACAGTGATTGTGGTTGAGCATGATGAAGATGCTATTCGTTCAGCTGATTTTGTGGTTGATATCGGACCTGGAGCCGGTATTCATGGCGGACATGTGATTGCATCTGGAACGGCTGAGACCATTATGAGTGTTCCTGACTCAATCACTGGGCAATATTTATCAGGCATAAAACAAATAGCTATCCCCAATAAGCGCAGAAAAATAAACCAAAAACGCGTTTTATCTATTGTCAAGGCAAGTGGAAATAATCTGCGTTCTGTTACAGTTGATCTCCCCCTTGGGATGCTTGTTTGTGTGAGCGGTGTATCGGGCAGCGGCAAATCTACCTTGGTATTAGAAACTTTATGGAAAACACTGGCACGCGATTTAAATCGAGCACGTGAGATCCCGTCAAGCTGCGAGAAAATTGAGGGAATACATCATCTTGATAAGGTAGTTGATATAGATCAATCCCCAATTGGAAGAACACCTCGTTCTAACCCTGCTACTTATACTGGGGCCTTTACCCCAATCCGCGAATGGTTTTCTGGATTACCAGAAGCAAAGGTAAGAGGATATACTCCTGGTCGCTTTTCATTTAATGTTAAGGGCGGGCGATGTGAGAGTTGTCAGGGAGATGGCGTTATTAAAATAGAGATGCATTTCCTGCCTGACGTTTATGTGACTTGCGATGTTTGTAAGGGTAAGAGATACAACAGAGAGACGTTAGAAATTAAATTTAAAGGCAATTCAATCGCTGATATATTGGATATGAGTATTGAGGATGGGGTTAGGTTTTTCTCCGCTGTCCCATCTATTCGAGAAAAGCTAGAGACCATGCTGCGTGTGGGTTTGGGGTATGTGAAAATCGGACAGCAGGCAACAACACTCTCAGGCGGGGAAGCGCAGCGCGTTAAATTATCGAAAGAGCTATCCAGAAGAGCCACTGGCAAAACAGTCTATATTCTGGACGAGCCTACCACTGGATTACATTTCGAGGATATTGCCAAACTGTTAGAGGTACTCCAAGAATTAGTTGATAATGGAAATAGCGTTATTATTATTGAACATAATCTAGATGTTATTAAAACAGCAGATTGGGTAATTGATTTAGGACCTGAGGGCGGTATTGGCGGAGGCCAAATTATAGCTGTGGGAACACCAGAACAAATAGCAGAAAATCCTGATTCTTATACAGGTGACCATTTAAAGCGGCTATTATCAGTAAAACATGAAAAGGCAAGCTGATGAGTTCTGTATTGCATATTATTGGCGGGGGTCTTGCTGGCACAGAAGCCGCTTGGCAGGCCGCTAGCCTTGGAATAGAGGTTGTTTTATATGAAATGCGCCCTATCCGAAAAACAGAAGTTCATAAGACAGAAACACTTGCTGAGCTTGTTTGTTCTAATTCATTTCGCTCTGATGACCATCAATCAAATGCGGTAGGCGTTTTGCATCAAGAAATGAGAATGATGAACTCTCTAATTATTCAAATAGCTGATTTACATAAAGTTCCTGCTGGCGGTGCTTTAGCGGTAGATAGAGAATTATTTGCAAGTGAGGTTGAACATCGCATATCCTCTCATCCAAACATAACCCTAAAAAGAGAAGAGATTACATCCTTAGATAATTCTGATTGGGAAAATATAATAATCGCCACAGGCCCACTAACAGCTGAGCCGCTAGCAAAGGCTATAAAAGCTAAAACAGGAGAAGCAGATTTAGCCTTTTTTGATGCTATTGCGCCTATTGTTTATTTTGAAACTATAAATATGGATATTGCATGGTTTCAATCCCGCTATGACAAGGGGGATGGCAAAGACTATATTAATTGCCCCATGAACAAAAATCAGTATGAAGCTTTTATCGAAGCTCTTAATGCTGGGGATAAGATGATGTTTAAAGAATGGGAAGAAAACACTCCCTATTTTGATGGCTGTATGCCAATAGAGATAATGGCCTCCAGAGGTCCAGAGACACTACGCTTTGGCCCGATGAAGCCAGTTGGGCTTACAAATGCACATGATAAATCACGACCCTATGCTGTGGTACAATTGCGTCAGGATAATATGCTTGGAAGCTTATTTAATATTGTTGGTTTTCAGACAAAGCTAAAATATGCTGAGCAAACTAGAATATTTAGAATGATACCAGGGCTAGAAGAAGCTGAGTTTGCTCGTCTTGGTGGATTACACAGAAACACCTTTATTAATACCCCTCGTCTTCTGGACGCCCAGCTACGTCTAAGAGCATATCCCAAAATTAGGTTTGCAGGCCAGATCACAGGTGTTGAAGGTTATGTAGAATCTGCTGCAATTGGTGGCATGGTAGGTAAAATGGCAGCTCATGAGATATTGGCAAAGCAGTGGCATTCGCCGCCAGAGGATACAGCTCATGGCGCTC
>JAACDT010000174.1 GCA_009936885.1 Alphaproteobacteria bacterium | reverse complement strand
GTAATGAAATGGCATGTCTCTAGTGATTCTAGAAACTCAGGCCAAATTGTCCAAGCGATTAGCGCCATAAAAATACAGCCTACTAAATCAATGCCGCGTGAAATAATATTGGTAAAGCGCGGAAATGCCTTTTCACCAAAGGTTAAAAAGCCATCAGATCTGGTTAGCCGGTTATGGCGCAACACATCAGGCAATTGTAGAAACACGATAAGAATTAAAGAAAATATAACAACTTCAACAACACCTTTTAGAGGTGCGTGAAAGATGCCTCTGGCGACAACATCGATATTCAATGTCGCCACAAGCAAAAAGATAACAAACGCCCCCATTGTGTTGGCAATCATTGCCAAGGTGACAAAAGGGGCATAGATGAGGCGAAGCAATTGTATCATGATTAATCAACTCCCCGCCTTACATAAAGTTCTTAAAACTCAGCTGCCCAATCACGCACAGGTGTTTCACCTGCCGCTTTTAGCTTTGCTATATAAGACTTTAGCATAGCTGTACCAGGTGCACCTTGGCTATCTAGTTTTTGCGCCCAATCTTTGGCGATATTTGGCATTGAGTTTGCCCATGCCGCACGTTCATCATTAGAAATAGTAACAACAGTGCCACCGCCAGCTTTATAAGCTTCTAGGGAAATGCCGGCTCTATCCATTGCGATACCAGCCACATGGTCACGATATTCAACAGCAACCTTTTGCAAGACATCTTTGACTTCTTGCGGTAACTTATTCCACACATCTTTGTTAACAGTGACTGTCTTTGTGTTAACAGCACCAAGGTCAACGCTCAGCATATAAGGAGCCACCTCGGCAATTTTAAATGTTTTCGCAGCTTCAGGCCACAACATCGCTGCATCAACAACACCTGTTTGGATCATGTTATAGAAGTTTGGCAGACCGCCACGCACACCGGCGGCGCCTTCGATACCTTCAAGATAGCGCAGGTTATAACCAGCACCGGCAACCTTTTTACCTTTCAAATCATCTAGCGAATTAATTGGTGCCTTTGAAAACAACTGATAGGTATCAAGCGCAACACCTGTTGCCAAATAAATCTGATTTTCAGCGTTTAGCTCATTTGCCATTTGCGGAAATTCTTTGGCAATTTCATCAACTGCTTTCGCAACAATGCGCGCATCAGCTGAAATAAATGGCGTAACCGCTGAAATACCTTGGCTTGGAAGCTTGGAATTATGGAAGATAGTTGTCACAATGCCAATATCGCCAAGACCAAGCTTGATGCCTTCTAGCACACCGCGCGGCTTGACAATCTGGCCGCCATAGGCTTCTTGCCAATTAATTACATAGTTCCCTGACTTTGATAGCTCCTCATTTACACGTGGAATAAAGAAGCCAGAGAATTCTTTCACCCACATTGCGCGCGCTGGATAACCATCAATGGCAATCATATTTATTGACTTTGTAGCAAGTGCTGATGTCGCAAAACCACTGGCAGTAAGGGCACATAACGCTGCTCCCAACAAGCATCTACGGACTAGGTAACCAAATTTTTTCATTTCTTCCTCCTTGTTTGATTTATGTTTGTTTTGGTGTTCGTTTTTTATAAAGCTGAAACCCATTCTTCTTCAATGTCGGTGCCTGCATGGCTAAACAATTTTGAGAAAGAATAGAATTTTCCACTTCTCTTGAAAGCATCTCTAATTCCATTTCAGAAACAGGGTTGCTTGTCGCCACAACCTGCTTGATGGCCTTCAAAAGCGTATTATTTTCTGCTGAAAAGGTAAATTCGCGATCCACAGACTTATCAATCGCAAAGGTCAAATCGTGGATACTAACATCTGATAGCGAATGTGACAGGCACTTTGCCTCAGCGTGGAGTTTCACATTCATTTTTGTTGCTTCACTCATCCTTACTTCTCCAATATTAGATAGTTATTCGGCTACTTTTATGCGAAAGAGCAAGCCTCCTCGAAAGTAAGGCGCGGCAAACGTTGGAACAATGCTGCCTCATCGGCGACACCAATATTAATCAAGAAATTTGACCGCAACGTGGTGCCAGCAAAAAACTCATCATCAATAATCTTGTTAGAAAAACCTGACATCGCGCCAACATCTAAACCAATAGCGCGACCCGCAATCATCATATAGCCGCCCTGCAATGTTGAATTGCGATAGGCTGTATCAAGCGTGTATTCTTCGTTGCCATCATATAAATAGCGTCTATCTTCATGCGGAAACAGCCGTGTCAGCTCTTTCCAAAAGTCTAAATCATAGGCCACAATAACGGTTAGCGGCGCCCCCATTACCTTTGGTACATTGGCTGGCTTTAGAGATTTTGCAATACGCTCCTTGGCTTCTCGCGAGCGTACAAACACAAAGCGGCCAGGACTGCCATTCATGCTGGTAGAGCCTATTTTGACAATATCATAGAGACGTGCAATTTGTGCGTCCGTGACAGGTATATCTTTCCACGTATAATGTGAGCGCGCTTTGGTTAAAATCAGATCTATGGAATCTTGGTCAAGCATCTTTAATGTTTGACGCATTTCGCGCACATCATTCTGCGCTTCAAGGCGAATATCCAGACCTTGTCTGATAACATTTGATTTCGCGTCATCTGCTTTAGACATCACTTTACCCACATCTACCTATGTTTTAAATTGGTATCATTTATTAACTATGTAGTCGGGGCTTAAATGATACCAATATATAAAAATATCTACATTATATTTAAGTTGTCAATTAAAATCGATATTTTACTTTTTGTAGTGTTTCATATATCTTAAGGTAAAGAAATAACAGGAGACACAAATGCCAGCATGGGAAGAATATAAAAAAATAAGTCGTGAGCGTGGCTCTTTAGCATTTGAGCTATTTATAGTTGAAACAACGCCGATTACGACGCCTGAAGATTTACAAAAAACTTTGCCGTCCCACATTGCCTATCAAAAAAAGCTAGAGAGCGAAGGTAAGTTGTTTTTATCTGGCCCGACTTCTGATGATACTGGTAAACTTATCCAAGGTAATGGGATGATTATCTATCGTGCAGCCAATTTAGAAGAAGCCCGTTCCCTTGCTGACGGTGATCCAATGCACAGTAACCAGGTGCGGAGCTACCGCTTGCGGAAATGGCTTGTCAATGAAGGCTCCATCAACATTGCAATAACACTATCAGCGCAAACAATCTGCCTAACATAGGACACAGCAATGCCAGGTGCTCGTAAGATCATTCAAGATTTATTTGCTGCTAGTGCTTATTCACAATCGAAATTCTTATCCCAAGTTGATGAGCGCACAATTGAAACATTAAGCAGCGATATCCTCCATGTTTCTTTAAAGGTTTAGATAACCACGAACCAATACCCATGTTTGACCTTGACTATGGTTAGTGGAAAGTTGTCTTTTATCAGTTTTAAATATTTCCTTTTGTTGGTTATCTTACTGCCTATTAAATAATCACAATAACAACAAGTCTTTATCCCTTTTTTTGAAAAGACTTTATCCATTAACCCCAGGGTACTCAATTCTCCAAATATGGTACCTAAAAACTCATAACCTTCTTCTTAATAAAACTGAGGTCAGGATGTGCATACCTTAGATGCATTAACTGTGCTTTATGCCCGCTAATAGAAGCAGCTTCAGGTATAGTTAACCCTCGCTCAATAAATCGTGATATGGCCTCATGCCTTAGATCGTGGAAGTGGAGGTTGTTTAAACCAGATCTCTTCATAAGCCTCTTCCATGCATTTTGAAGTGATGAGTGACTTGCGTTAAATACAGCTTCACCCAACCTTGGTAGTGATTCAAGAATTGGTAAAGATTTAACTCATTTATAAATTTACTCCCTTGCCAAAGGAACCTAAGAACCTATATTTTTTCAAAATCACCATGTCTGCCAGCTCCAGCAGAAAAACGAGCCGCTCCTTTTACTCCTTGTTTTCGAACTGCATCTACGCCATTCGCCCACTCCAATTTCATGCCCTCACGAACGCTTAAGCCACGGCTTTCAATGATTGAACGACGGTCTGTGAGGACTGCTTCTTGAGGAAAACGAGCAATTTCTTTAGCCATAATCTCCGCTTGTTGTCTTGTATGACCTGAAGGCACAATTTTTTCACACAAACCAATTCTTAGACATTCTTCTGCCTCTACCTTTCGACCTGTCATAGCAATTTCAAGTGCTTTTCCTTGACCGACAAGCCTTGGTAAACGAACAGTTCCTCCATCAAGTAATGGTATTCCCCATCTGCGACAATAGACACCAAGATAAGCGTCTTCTGCCATCACACGAATGTCGCACCAGAGGGCAAGCTCCATGCCGCCGGCCACAGCTGGTCCCTCGATGGCACCTATCACAGGCTTATTAAGTTCCAATCTTGACGGCCCGAGTGGGCCTCTAGGCGGTTCTGCAGATCCGATAGGGAAATCTAACTCGCGTAATTCATAGCTGCGATTTCCGTTGAGTGTTTCTGCGTATCTTAAATCCCAACCGGCGCAAAATGCTCCTCCTGCTCTATAAAATACAGCAACTTTTGCATCGCTATCGTCAAATTCCTTAAACGCTACTACCAATTCTTCTGCAGACACAGGATCCATTGCATTCCGTGCCTCAGGACGATTATGAATTATAGTCCAAATTTCACCATCTTTTTCAATTTCTACAGTCATTTGTTCCCTTTCTCTCTATCATTAAGCTTATCAGGTAAGCATTTTAATACTTACAATAGACAAATATTTAATATGTTAAATAAATCCTAAGATAAAATAATAACAATAACAACAGGTCTTTAACCCTTTTTTTGAAAAGACTTTATTCATCAATCCCAGGGTGTATCAAATCCCAGAATATGGTACCTAAAAACTACATACCTTTTGCTTAACTATATCTAAATTAGGATGGGCATACCTAAGAAGCATTGACTGAGGTCTTAAAGTGGGCATATCTAAAGAGTTGGCTCATTGTTCTATGACCACTAATCGAGGCAATGTGAGGTATTGATAAGTTCTGCTCAAACAATCGACTTATAGCTTCATGTCTAAAGTCATGGAAACGTACTTTTACCCCTAACTTCTTACATAACCTCTGATAACATAATCTAAGGCTATTGACTGATATTGGGAACACTAGTTCATCTTGTTTGTTCAATGAAGTTAAAACAGATCTTACTTTATCATTCATTTGTATTGACCGGGGAAAACCTGTTTTGGTGTTGTCAATTATGATTAGTCCTCGATGCATATCTATATCAGACCATTTAAGAGATAAGATCTCCCCTCGCCTCATAGCAGTTTCAAGAGCCAATGTAATAATTGGTTTTAAATATTGGTTTGTATGTTGAGCTGATGCATTTAGAAGCCTTTCAAGGTCGGTGTCATCTATTCTTCTAATAGCTTTTGAATGTACTTTGGGTATTTTTATATTGCTCAGTAAATTGTTTGGCACATTCCAATTCCATTCTACTTCAGCAACCTTCAACGCGTGTTTTAAAATACA
Organism: Alphaproteobacteria bacterium; assembly: GCA_009936885.1. GTDB lineage: Bacteria > Pseudomonadota > Alphaproteobacteria > Puniceispirillales > Puniceispirillaceae > UBA5951. The sequence goes on along the minus strand of JAACDT010000174.1, from coordinate 537 downwards.
GAATTCACGTGCAAAGGATGAAGCTTTTATAGTTTGTAATCTTACGTCTCTATATCTTGCAACATCGCTGGAGCATAGTGATGCAAGAGGCTTATGTATCCATTTATGTTTGATCAAAGCATTAATAATTATAATCTCATTTTGTGATGATTTCTTTAAGGGTGTAATCTTTGTTTTATATTCATTTAGGATTTCTAACATTGTTTTAGGTTTATACCTTTTACCCAAAACCCTACCTTCAAGTTCTATTTCTTTTTGCCTAATCCAGCTTCTTGCGTGATTGAGATTAACAAATGTATCAGATGCAAACTGACCTTTGACACGGACTTGAACTTGGTATTTATTGTTTCGTTTACGAATAGTAGCCATATGTCCCTCCTATTGTGACTGTAGAGTGACATGTTCGATATGGAGGTTGATGTATTGGAGTTAAGTGCTTGTATTTAATGGACTAAATGACTGGGATTGAACCAGTGACCCCTTCGATGTCAACGAAGTGCTCTCCCGCTGAGCTATAGTCCCTTTAACATAAGTATT
>JAACDT010000173.1 GCA_009936885.1 Alphaproteobacteria bacterium | reverse complement strand
ATAGATGATTTGACTGCCGCACGAGATAATAGCTGGATGATCCGCGAGGGCTTGCAGTTTCATTGGCAAAATCAAGATTATGAGAGTTTTGATCAGTTTTTAGAGTATTTAACATCTAGAAAACGCAAAAACATTCGTAAAGAGCGCGACTCTATTCAAGAATCTGGAATTCGATTTGAGCATTTAACTGGTGATACTATAAAACCTGTACATTGGGATATTTTCTATCAATGTTATCTTGCTACGATTGAGAAGAAATGGGGCGGCGCTTATCTAACACGCATGTTTTTTGAGTCCCTATCTGGTAACATCGCTGACAAAATTCTTCTTATCCTTGCTTATGATGGGGAAACGCCTATCGCTGGAGCCCTAAATTTTATAGGCCCAGATGCGCTATATGGCCGAAACTGGGGCGGACTGCGTGACGTGCCATTTTTGCATTTTGAGACATGTTATTATCAGGCAATTGATTTCGCCATTAAAATGGGGCTTAAACGGGTAGAAGCAGGCGCACAAGGGCTTCACAAAGTTCCACGTGGATATCTTCCCTCAAAGACCTATTCCGCCCATAAAATTCTTAACCCACAATTCGAAGAAGCGATTATGCGATTTCTCAGACAAGAAATGCTGCAAAACAAAGAAGAGGCTTTGTTGATTGCGAAAACCTCTCCTTATAAATAAATATTATTAAAACTAATTACACTTTTTCAGTTTTCTTTTTAGGCGAGTTGGTGTTTTTTGATGGCATTGTTTTAAGCTCAAGCTTTTTGTCTTTAACCGTTACCATCACTTCACCGCCCGCAACCAAATCACCAAACAGAAGATGATCTGCCAGTGGTTTTTTAATATGCTCTTGTATTAATCTGCCAAGCGGTCTTGCACCAAAGGAGCTATCATATCCGCGTTCTGCCAGCCATTCACGCGCTTGCTCGTCAAGCTGAATTTCAACCTGTCTTTCAGCTAGCTGAGCTTCAAGCTGGAATACGAACTTATCTACAACAAGCCTTATCGTATCATTATCTAGAGCGGAGAAGGCAATAACGGCATCTAGACGGTTCCTGAATTCAGGCGAAAATGTTTTCTCTATGGCCTCTGAATCGGCATCTGTTCTGTTTCCTCTGCCAAATCCAATAGCCTGCTTTGATAGCTCAGATGCACCCGCATTGGTTGTCATAATTAAAATAACATTTCGGAAATCCACCTTTTTACCATTTGAGTCTGTCAAGGTGCCATGATCCATGACCTGCAATAATAAATTAAACAAATCAGGATGTGCTTTTTCGATCTCATCTAATAACACGACAGCATGCGGGGTTTGATCAATTGCATCTGTTAATAATCCGCCTTGATCAAAACCAACATAGCCAGGAGGTGCGCCTATTAATCTTGATACAGTATGTCTCTCCATATATTCGGACATATCAAAGCGAATTAGCTTAACCCCTAAGGTTTCTGATAATTGTTTTGCAACTTCTGTTTTGCCAACACCTGTTGGACCAGAAAACAAATAATTACCAATTGGTTTGCCAGCTTCGCGCAAACCAGCGCGAGAGAGTTTAATAGCAGATGCCAGCGCTGTAATGGCAGTATCTTGTCCATAAACCATCCGCTTTAAATCTGTCTCTAGCGAGGCTAACACAGCCTTATCGTCTCTGCTCACATGCTTAGATGGTATCCTGGCCATCGAAGCGATGGTTGTTTCTATTTCCTTTTGGCCAATTTGCTGTCGTCTTTTTGAAGGCGGCAATAGATTTTGTGAAGCCGCTGCTTCATCAATAACATCGATGGCTTTATCGGGAAGTTTACGATCGTGAATATAGCGCGCTGACAAATCAACTGCCGTCTTGATGGCGGCTTGAGTGTATTTCACCCCGTGATGCGCTTCATAACGCGACTTTAGGCCTGCTAGAATTTTTATTGTATCAGGCACAGATGGCTCATTAACATCAATTTTCTGGAATCGTCGTGCTAATGCCCGATCTTTTTCAAAATAACTTCTATATTCTTTGTAGGTGGTAGAGCCAATGCAACGCAAAGACCCTTTCTGCAAGGCAGGCTTCAGCAGGTTAGACGCATCCATCGCCCCGCCAGAGGTAGCCCCTGCTCCGATAATTGTATGAATTTCGTCAATAAACAGAATAGCCTGACTATCGAGTTCTATTTGCTTCATGACTGCTTTTAGGCGTTCTTCAAAATCTCCCCGATATCTGGTGCCAGCAAGCAATGATCCCATATCAAGTGAATATATAACAGCAGATTTAAGAACTTCTGGAACTGACCCATCGACAATACGCTGTGCAAGCCCCTCTGCAATAGCGGTTTTTCCAACACCAGGGTCACCAACATATAACGGGTTATTTTTGGTTCTTCTGCATAATATTTGAATGGTTCTATCTACCTCTGCACTTCTGCCGATTAAAGGATCTATCTTGCCTTCAACTGCTTTAGCAATAAGGTCAACCGCATATTGCGATAATGCATCTTTTCCTGTCTGGCTATCGCTTGTATCTGCGTCATCTTCGTCAGTGTCACTCCCTTCAACAGATGCGCCATTGCCATGGCTTATAAAGCTGATAGCATCAAGGCGTGACATCTCAAGTGAGGTTAAAAACCACACCGCATGTGACTCACGCTCTGAATACATAGCTATCAGAACGTTAGCACCTGTAGCAGAACCACGACCCGAAGATTGAGTATGAATAATAGCACGTTGCACTACACGACTAAAAGAAGCCGTTGGTTGTACCTCTATCTCATCTGCTTGTGCGACCAGCTCATCCATTTCATCATCAATGTAAGATTCTAGCATCTCTGTTAATCTAGAGACATCTAATTTGCAGCCATTCATTACTGCAAGCGCATCCTTATCTTCGAGCATCGCAAGTAGAAGATGTTCCAGAGTAGCAAATTCATGATGCCGCTCTCCTGCGATAGACAGGGAACGACGCAGGGTTTCTTCTAATTCTTGGGATAGCACTATCTTACTCCTTTTCCATCTGCAATTGCAGCGGATGTTCGTTTTGTCTTGCAAATGTCATTACTTGATTTATTTTCGCCTCAGCAACCTCATAGGTAAACACACCGCAAACACCAACTCCTTTTTGATGCACATGTAACATGATTTTCTGGGCTACCTGTGAATTATGGCCAAAAAAGCGTTGTAATATTAGAACGACAAACTCCATAGGAGTGTAATCATCATTCAACATTACTACCCGATATAATGATGGCTTTTTAGTTTTTGTGCGCTTGTCCAGCGCTAAGCCACCATTAACATCATCTCGCTTATTATTATCTGCGCTCATCGTTTCGACATCTCCATAACCTAACACTAGATATTGGCATATTTTACAATTAAGAAAAGGGGTTGATAGTATTTTTTTATTAATTAGTGCATCTTCAAGTTACGAGATAGAAATATTGATTTCTAATCTTTATTGTGATTCATTAGTGACATCATTATAATTCTTCGCAACTTGCTGAGTCTATTAATAAAATGTATGATAATCTCAGGATAATAATGATCTGCATCATCAAAAACAAATTATTTAGTGCATTTACCAAAATAATACAGAATCTTATCCTCAGCTCAAAAAACCTTTTTATCAGCTTTATGATAGCTTTTTGGCTTTATGGCGGGATGTTATTAACGTTTAATATATTGGGATCATCTGAGTCGCAGGCTAATGCAAAATATGCATCTTTTATTATCGAAGAAGTATCAAAGCGTGTCTTATATGCCAGAAATGCAGATAAGCAGCTATATCCTGCATCATTAGCAAAAATCATGACATTATATATAGTATTCGAAGAATTACAGAGTAAGAACTTAACTTTAAGCTCACAGATACCTATATCATCGCTTTCAGCCAGTAGAAGCCCCTCTAAACTGTATCTAAAACCAGGTGAGACGATATCTGTTGAAGATGCCATACTTGCATTAGTGACAAAATCTGCAAATGACGTTGCAACGGCTATATCCGAAAAAATTTCAGTATCAGAACGTGAATTTGCCAAGCGAATGACCCGTAAAGCAAAGGCGCTTGGGATGTCACGCACTATTTTTAAAAATGCGTCTGGCCTTCCCAATAGGGCTCAGGTAAGTACAGCCAGAGATATGGCAAAACTTGGCATGGCAATTCGAACAGACTTTCCTGAGTATTATCATTATTTTAGCAATAAATCATTTAAATTTAGAGGCCAAACTTATCAAAATCACAACCGATTGTTGACTACTTTTGAAGGTACGGATGGCATTAAAACCGGTTATATAGGGGCCGCTGGCTTTAATCTTGTTGCTTCTGCTGAGAGAAATGGTGTGCGTCTTACAGGTGT
>JAACDT010000172.1 GCA_009936885.1 Alphaproteobacteria bacterium | reverse complement strand
TTAAATAAGGAAAGACTAAGTTTATTATCTCCTCATTCCTACCTTGTAAATACAGGAAGAGGGGATGTGATTGATGAGATGGCACTGATTGAATTATTAAAAGAAAATAAAATTGCTGGCGCTGGATTAGATGTATATGAGCATGAGCCCGTAGTATCATCAGCACTTATAGATTTACCTAATGTGGTATTACTTCCGCATATAGGCTCGGCCACTATCGAGGGAAGGCACGCAATGGGTGATAAAGTTATCATCAATATTCAAACTTTCCTAGACGGACATACACCGCCAGACCGGGTGGTCCCGGCGATGCTTTAGCCAAGCATAATGGCAGCAAATAATAACTATATCGCACTATATCCCCCAATATTTCCCGATATATTGAAGTTAGTTGGAGCAGATGGAACATTTATCCTTTTTGCTTGTTTGAATCGATGTAAATGAGCCTGAAAGCCCATCAAATAGCAATAATCTGTTTGAGTTTAACGTGCCTGCCTTGGTTATCCACTTAATTGTTTCAAGCGCTTGCAAGGTGCCTATTAAACTGGTTACTGGTGCTAAAATGCCTGCCTGAGCGCAATTTGGCGCTTGTCTTACGCCAGCATCTTCTGAAAACAAGCACGCAAAACAGGCTGAATCCTCATAACCCTCTACCCCCGCCATAAAACTGGCCATCTGCCCATCAAATCGAACTGCGCCGCCAAAAATATGAGGGATTCCATTTATGAAGGCTGCTTTTGCACCCGCAATTCTTGTGCTAAACTGATCTGAGCAATCCAATAATATATCGCATCGTGACAAAATCTCTGTCAGGGATTCCTCGCTCATAGTCTCATATCTCAGCTCAATAGTTACATCTGAATTTATTCCTTGAATGAACTGTTTTGCTGCTTGAGTCTTTGGTTGTCCTACATTTACCTCTTGGTAGATGAATTGTCTATTCAGGTTACTTAGATCAACCCTATCATCATCACATATAATTAGTTTTCCAACACCTGCTGCTGCTAAATTTGCAATAACAGGAGAGCCTAGCCCCCCTGCACCTAGAATAGTAACTCTCGAAGATAATAATGCCTGCTGTCCGTCTTCATCAATCTCAGGCATAACAACTTGCCGTGAATATCGGTGCAGCTGGGTTTCAGTTATGGTCATGAGCCGTTATACTTTCTGGTTTGTAGAACCAAAACCCCCGTGACCTCTCTGAGTTTCATCAAGCGCTAATACAACGTTTAGTTTGGCCTGTGTAATGTGAGCTATTACTAATTGTGCAACACGCGCTGCATGCTCGATTTTAAACATATTCTGCCCCAAATTTATTAGCAAAATTTTAATTTCACCTCTATAGTCGCTATCAATCGTTCCAGGCGCGTTTAAAACAGTTATACCCTGTTTTAAGGCAAGCCCAGATCGTGGCCGTATCTGAGCTTCCATATTAGATGGCAGGCTTATCTTTAACCCTGTTGGAATTAAAATTCGCTCTAACGGGGATAATTCTATCGGCTTGTCAATTGCCGCGAATAAGTCCATTCCAGCTGCCCCATCGGTTTGATAGCTTGGGATAGGTAAGCCCTTAGCATGTTCCATTAGTTCAACATTTATATGAAGGGGGTGGCTCATATATTCTCTTTCTTTTGAACACCAGACACATGAACATCAGAAAAATAGTCACTAATTCTATGCACTAATTTTCGTGCTATTGCTTGTTTACTGTCAGTGTCCCAATATTCTGCGCCTGTCTTGGACAAAAATAATACCTCATTTATGTCAGAATTAAATACAGATTCTCCAGATTGAAGAACTGAGTTTGCTAAAATCCAATCTGCGTTTTTACGTGCTCGTTTGTCATCTGCATTTTTCTTAAGAGAATCTGTTTCAGCTGCAAACCCGATTACCAATTTTGGTCTTGAGGGGTGGTGACCTATCCAAGATAAAATATCAGGTGTTTCGGTAAGAACGATCTCAGGTGGTTTATTATTAGATTTTTTTAGCTTTGCGTTTGCTGTTTGCTTTACCTGCCAATCCGCAACAGCTGCCGCACAAATAACACATTCTACATCTAGCTCGTCAGCGCAAGCCTGCTTCATCTGCTGTGCAGTCTCAACCTTAATAAGGCGCACATTTAACGGTGCTTCAAGGGATACTGGCCCCGAGATAAGACACACATCTGCACCTTGCTCAGCACAGGCATAAGCTATAGCATAACCTTGCTTTCCAGAAGAGCGATTGCCAATAAAACGAACCGGGTCTATCGGCTCCAAGGTTGGACCTGCTGTTATAAGTATCTTAATCCCATCTAGTGGTTTGGTTTGCTTTTCAGAAGGAAAAATATCTGCGCTACTGTGCTTCTGGAGCAGTTTTTGCTGGATTTGGGAGATTATAAACCCAGTTTCAGCAAATCTTCCAGATCCGGTTTCCCCGCACGCCGTATCACCATTGTCTGGCCCTATAAAGGAGATGTTTCTGCGTTTCAGCTTAGCGCAATTGTCCTGCGTTGCGGTATTGGTCCACATATGTGGGTTCATTGACGGGGCAACAAAAATAGGCGCTTCTGTTACAAGACAAAGAGTGCTTGCAAGGTCATCTGCTAACCCATGAGCCATTTTGCCTATAAAGTTAGCTGTTGCTGGAGCAATTAGAACAAGATCTGCTTTACGCGCCAGTTGTATATGACCCATTTCTTGCTCGTCGGTTAAGTCAAACAGCTCTGAATAGACTTTATTTCCAGTTAAGGCTGACACAGATAGCGGAGTGATAAACTGTTGTGCTGATGCGGTCATAACAGCTGTTACTGAAAACTCAAAATCCCGCAATCTTCTTATGAGTTCAAGCGCTTTATAAGCGGCTATACCCCCTGTTATTATCAATAAAATCTCAGGCTTTCGGTCATCATCAATTACGCTTATTTTAAGAGTATATGGATCCAGATTAAACCCAAATTTAGGCGCAATATTAGATAATTTTCGGGCTTGGTTTAATGGGAGATGTTCACGGCGTCTATAATTGCTTAATGCACTAGGACCAACGCCAAGTAATTTTTGAAGGCTATCCGCACCCCCAAATGCATCCATTAAATAGCTTAAAGTATCATGATAATTCATTTTTTCACATTATGGTGAATATTTCACATAATTGAATTTAACGTCAAAAAAGCATAATAGCAACGCTTATTGAAATACCTGCGATAAACCAGCCTAAATTAGATATAAACATAGATTTTCCGAAATTGGATTTATCTGGTTTTTTTTCTGTTAAGCTCTGTTCACAATCATCCAAAATCTTGGGTAGGATTCGGAAGATACGGTCTATATCTGTAAGTAACTGTTGTAATTTAAGGGTAAAACCAGTCTGAGCTTGAACCCAGTCTGATGCCAGCGGTTTAGCCAGCAGCCAAATATTCGCATTTGGGTTAAGACTGCGGGCAACGCCTTCTGCCATTACCATTGTTTTTTGCAGCAGATTAAATTGGGGCTGTACAAATATATCAAATCTGGCCGAGATTTGTAAGATTTGACCAAGGGCTTTACTGAGCTCTATTTCACCAATGGGCTTGTCCATTATAGGATCTACCAGTGCTCTTAAATTCTGCGCAAATAAGGCATGGGACGCGGTTTCTGGCAGCATGCCTGCATCATAATGAAGCTGGGCTACTTTATTATAATCTCGCTCTAATAAGGCAATGAGCAAATTGCCAAGGAAAAACCTATCTTCTGGTTGAAGGCTTCCCATAATTCCAAAATCAATGGGCACTAATGTTCCATCAGACGTTATAAATATATTTCCTGGATGCATATCTGCATGGAAATAACCATCCCTAAATACCTGATTAAAGAAGCTTGTTGCTGCCCGGTCTGTGATTTCTTCAATCTTATGACCAGCTGCAATAAGCCCTTCTACATCGTCAATTCGGAGTCCAGAAATCCATTCAGATACAAGAATATTCTCGCTGGTAAGGCTATGTTCTATCCAAGGAACACGAATGCCGTGATCAGATGC
>JAACDT010000028.1 GCA_009936885.1 Alphaproteobacteria bacterium | reverse complement strand
TCTATAGTGAGCCTGAAGATTTCGACGCCCTTGCAATTTCACTTGAAAAAGTTAATCGAATTTTTGGAGCATAAATTGTCTGATAAGATAAAAACATCAGATACCGATGATTTAACCCTAAAAGATTTTATGCCGGATGTATCTAAGGGTTACATGGCGATAGCAGGCAACAAATTAGAGGGAAAATCTGACAAAGCAGATGAAGTCCAAATAATAGATGCTCTGATGGAGGTCAAGGATCCAGAAATACCGGTTAATATATATGATTTAGGCCTTATCTACAGTATTGAGAGGCATAGTGGAGGCGATGTGGACATAACCATGTCACTGACAGCGCCAGGATGTCCTGTTGCAGGAGAAATGCCAGGGCAGGTGGCTGAAAAAGTTGCAGAATTAGATAACGTTGGTTTGGTGCAGGTTACGCTAGTGTGGGATCCACCATGGGCGCCAGAAAGAATGAGTGAGGATGCAAAGCTGGCGCTAGATTACGGTTTCTGATATCATTCAAAAATGAAGGTAGTAAATGTTGCAATTTGATAAAAACACACCCATTCTTTCAATAACAGACCAAGCTTCTGCGCGCGTACAAGAAATTGTAAAAGGTGCTGAAAGTGATGTTATTGGATTAAGGATTGGTATCAAAACAGCTGGGTGCTCTGGCTTGCAGTATAATGTAGAATTTGCCAAAGAGCAGCAGCCTTTTGAAGATGCTATTGATGTAAACGGTGTTCTCGTTTTAATTGATCCTGCTGCTGTTATGTTTTTGGTTGGAACAGAAATGGATTGGACAGAAGATAAGTTCAATTCATCATTCGTATTTAATAATCCAAATGAAACAGCTAGATGCGGCTGCGGCGAAAGTTTTTCTATTAGCTAATGGCTAATACATCTGCGTCAAATTCATCAAATGGCAAGTCATCAAAAGGTAATTCAAATAACGCCTCTGTAACTGTTTTTGAGCTTATAAAAATCGTTTTTGAATATATTGCGCCAAGAGGTAATAATAATCTGCGGCTTCGGCTTGCAGGATTAATTGTCGCGCTTATTTTGTCTAAATTATGTGCTGCCGTAATTCCGATTTTTTACGGTGCTGCCGTTGATGCCTTAGCCCCCCTAAATAGTGAGAGCGGTATTTACTTTTCGATGAGTTTACTGATGCTGCTTATCGGTGGATATGCGCTTGCCCGTGTGGGGGAGACAATATTCTCGGAGCTAAAAGAGTTTTTATTCATAAAATTTGCTTCAAAAGCAGTTCGTATCGCAGCTTTAAATGCGTTTGAACATCTTCATAAATTATCGCTTCAATTTCACCTGGACAGGCAAACAGGTGGAACCTCACGCTCTATAGATAGAGGCGCCAAAGCGATGACATTACTATTATCTACAGGGATATTCGAAGTTGTCCCTTTGATTGTGGAGCTGTTTTTTATATGTGGTGTGCTATGGGTATTATTTGGGTATGAATTTGCGGTAATTACTTTTTTAACTGTCGTTACTTATTCATATTTCACAATAAAAACAACTGAGTGGAGAATAAAATTTAGACGCAGGATGAATGAAGCTGATGAGTTTGCTGCTACTAAAACAGTAGATTCTCTTCTTAATTATGAGACTGTTAAATATTTCAACGCTGAAAAATCAGAATCAGATAATTATTATACCGCATTACGGCTTTATGAAAATGCCTTTATATCTTCTCGAACGTCACTGACGATTGTTAATATAGGCCAAGGATTGATTGTTGCTCTTGGTCTTGTTGCATTACTGGTAATATCAGGCAGAGAAATCGTGCAAGGTAGCATGAGTGTTGGTGATTTTGTTGCTGTTCATACCTATATTATTCAACTTGCAATGCCACTCCAATATCTTGGCTGGACTTATAGAGAGGTTAGGCAATCGGTTATAGATCTTGAGCGTATGTTTGGCCTTTTAAAGCAAAAACCAGATGTTAAGGACGAAGTTGATGCACCAGCATTAAATCTAAAAAGAGGAGAGATTAGATTTGAGAATGTGAGTTTTTCCTACGGGCGCGGAACGATTTTGAATGACCTTAATTTTGTCGTTCAACCAGGTCATAGGGTTGCCTTAGTTGGACAGAGTGGTGGCGGAAAATCTACAATATCGCGGTTATTATTCAGATTTTATGATCCTCAAAAAGGGCGCATATTGATTGACGGTCAGGATATTCGGCAGGTGCGACAAGATACAGTGCGTGCTGCCATTGGAATGGTGCCTCAGGATACAGTAATGTTCAATGCTTCTATTGGCTATAATATTGGCTATGGGCGGGCAAGTGCTACCAAAGAAGATGTGGAAAGAGTATCAAAACTCGCTGCTATAGATAGCTTTATTGAGAGTCTTCCAGATGGGTATGAGACGCTTGTTGGAGAGCGAGGACTAAAATTATCTGGTGGAGAAAAACAACGCGTTGCCATAGCAAGAGCTATTTTAAAGCAGCCAACGATATTTTTATTTGATGAAGCGACCTCTGCGCTTGATAGCCGAACTGAACGCGAAATACAGACTGCCTTGAACGATATTTCACTTAACCAAACTACATTGGTAATTGCACATAGATTATCAACAATTATAGATGCGGATATGATTTTAGTTTTAAATCACGGTCAAATAAAGGAATTTGGAACGCATCAAGAATTATTGGCGTTAGAGGGATTATATGCAGCTATGTGGAAACGCCAATCAAGTGGATTTCAGGATGGCGGTAATACTGAGATGCTACCAGAATAGCACTTTATATAAACAAAGTTAAGCTTATGAAACATGAATTTTGGGTTAAAACTAATTTGGGGTATATTCGCACTTGGAAAATTGGAGCTCCGAGCGCTCAGCACCATGTGGTAATTTTTATGGGGCTTAGTGAATTTTGTGAGAAATATTTAGAATTAATATCCTTTCTAACTAATCACGATATGGAGGTACTGATTTTTGACTGGCCCGGACTTGGCTTATCTGGTGCCTATGGCAATCCGCCAACAACAAGTCACACCGCCGGGTTTGATGATTTATTGCAAGCTGGGTGTGATGTGATAGATAAATCTGGGTGGGCGGATAAGCATTTTTTTGTCATAGGTCATTCTATGGGTGGGCATTTGGCTTTTCGTCTTGCTGGTTTAACAAAATATCAAATTGCTGGAATAATGGCATTATCGCCAATGATGCTTCCACAGGTAACGCCTTCAATCCCAATATTTACAATAGCAAGTATCATTTCTATCTGCGGGTTCAAGGAAAGAATAATCCCTCACACAGACCAAAACACGCTTCTTAAAACACGTAAATTTGATCCTCAAAATCTGTTAAGCCGAAATCGAAAAAATATTGATAAAATCATTGATTTAATTAACGAAAATCCGTCTCTTGCACGTTCAGGGGTAAGTTTTGGCTGGCTCTCATCTGCTTTTTATTCTTGTTTTAAAACAACAATGCGCTCTTCCTTTCTAAAGAACATAAAGCTGCCCGTTTTGATACTTATTGGCAGCGGCGATAAGCTGGTAAGTATAAACGCCATTCGAAATTCTATTAAGTATCTTAGCAATTCGCAATTGTTAAGTTTTAATGAGGCTAAGCATGAATTATATATCGAAATGTCACATGTTGTAGAGCAAACGCAAAATTGTATAAAGGGTTTTATTAAAAAAAACGCCTAGATGATGTATGCGTAAAAACAAGCTTACCCTAAAAACTGCTCACTTATGGTTCGTTCGGCAAGTGATGCGCCTGAATCAAATAATAAACGCAAAGTTATTTGGTTTTCTTGGCTAATGTTTACTTCTTTGATATCACGCACTTCTAGATTGTCAGCTGTTACAGATTGAGGCCTAAATTCAGGGCTTAAAACCTTAATATTGACAGTAGATGATGCAGGCAGTAATGCCCCTCTCCAACGCCTTGGCCTGAAGGGGGATATGGGTGTAAGCGCCAGTAATTCAGCGCCTATAGGAATGATGGGACCATGTGCTGATAAATTATAGGCTGTTGAGCCTGCTGGTGTTGCCATCATGACACCGTCACATACCAGTTGTTCAAGCTCTATCTTATCGTTGATTGTTATTTGACAATGAGCCGCATTATGGGTTTGTCTTAACAGCGATATCTCGTTTATAGCGAGCGCTTCTTGTGTTTGTCCGTTAAATTTTGTGGCATGCATTAAGATAGGGTGTATTGGCGCGGTTTCAGCCTTGCTTATGCGCTCTACTAAGTCTGTTGGCTTGTCCTCATTCATTAAAAAACCAACATGGCCGCAATTTATTCCAAATACAGGAATTTCATACTCAATCGATTCTTTAAGACAGGAGAGCATTTGCCCATCACCGCCAAGGGCAACAATTACATCCGCATCTTCTATAGCGTTTTGTGAGTATCTATCTGACAATTGATTAAATAAAATCTCTGCCTGTTTGTGTTTTGAAGATTTAAAATGTATTTTCATAATAGGATACCTAACAGCTCCTTTTTAATTTAGCGTAAGAAAACTGTAAAAACAAATATCATCTGATAACTTTTCCTGTTCTTACAAAAATAGAGATATATGATGACTGACTCTCACTTTTATATTGGCCCTAATGTTAATGCAGCAGGCCTTACAACCCAATTGCAAGGAATGGACTCAGATGGACAATCAGTTCAATTACCAGTAGTAGCTGAAAAGGCGGTAACCCTATTTTTAAATAATCAAGAGATAGTAACAGCGATGACTCTTGGGGACTATTTAGAAGAGCTTGCTGTTGGCTTTTTATTTAATCAAAACATGATTAGCCAAGAAGATAAAATTGAAGCAATAGATTATGATGAGGAATTATCTGTTATTGTAGTACGCACAGATTCAAAAACGAATTTTGAGGAAAAACTACAATCAAAAATCCGCACTAGTGGCTGTGCTCAGGGGACAATATATGGGGATATGGTTGATAAATTTGATTCAATCAAACTTTCAAAAAAATCAACAATTTCAAAGTCTCAGATAATTAACCTATCTAAAAAGATAAACACTACTCCAAGCTTATACCTCAAAGCAGGCGCTATTCATGGATGTGTGCTTGCTAATGGTGATGAGCCGCTAATTTATATGGAAGATATTGGACGCCATAATGCGGTCGATAAAATTTCAGGTGTGATGTTTCAGAATAATATTACCGCAGCTGACAAGGTTTTTTATACCACTGGAAGGCTTACTTCTGAGATGGTGTTAAAGACAGTTATAATGGGGTTGCCTATTTTAATTTCGCGTTCTGGCTTTACAGAAGCTGGCGTTTCGCTTGCTAGAAAAGCTGGATTAACGCTTATCGGAAGGGCACGAGGAAGCAGGTTTGTAGCCTTATCCGGAGAAGAGCGTATTATTTTTGATGATTGTGATACGGTTCCAGATTCAGAGAGTGATAACCGCTCTGCGCAACGCAGGATGAATGATGAGCCTAGCTTATGATTAATGATGTTGTCGTTGGCTTTCTAGCAGGCGGACTTGCAAGGCGCCTTGGCGGTATCGATAAGTGCTTAATCGAAATTGCAGACAAACCCATATTAAACTGGCAATTGGAGAAAACAGCTCAATTTCCAAATAGAATTTTAAACGCCAATGGAGAGATAGAGCGATTTGCAAAATTTAATCTATCGATTATTCCAGATGTTATTGACGGTTATTTTGGCCCTCTTTGCGGGGTGTTATCTATGATGAAATATACAAAAAAGCATATTCCTTTTGCTAAATGGTTGTTATCTTGCGCAACAGACGCCCCCTTCATTCCAGATGCTTTGGGTGAGAGATTATACTCAAAAAGCCTTGCCTCAAACGCGGATATCGTAATGGCGTCTAGTAATGGGAGACACCATCCAGTGTTTTGTTTATGGAATATAGAGCTAGCAGATGCATTAGAAGAGGCAATTCTGGAACATGAAATTCGGAAAATAGACTTATTTACCGCTCGGTATAAAACGGTTTATGAGGATTTTTCGGCAAACCCTGATCCGTTTTTAAATATAAATACTCAGCAAGATATTGATTATGCTAATAAAATCGTCAATTCAACTAATCAAGCTTAATCAAAAATCTCGCTTTTTATACTAAAGTTAAGTAAATATATCTCATAAATTTGGCTTAATTGATACGCATTGGAACGGTTTAAAAAAAAATGCTAACCCCTGATATTCAAAATATGTTTGCTTCCTATCGCGCGGCCCTTAGTAAATTGGAAGATGGGCTAGATTCACGTTTTGATGAGGCTGTCTCCGTCATTTCTAATACAGCGCAGCATGTTATTATCTGCGGTATGGGAAAATCTGGTCTTGTGGGGCGAAAAATTGCGGCAACATTCTCATCAACAGGAACAGCCGCTTTGTTTTTGCACCCTGCAGAAGCAATACATGGCGATTTAGGCATGGTTCGAGAAAAAAGTGTGGTTTTGCTAATCTCTAATTCTGGAGAAACAGAAGAGGTGATTAAATTACTGCCGGCGTTCAAAAGACTAGATGTGAAAATTATCGCAATTGTTGGATCCTTGGATTCAACACTAGCCAAGGTATCGGATATTGCACTTGATGTATCAATAGACAGAGAAGCATGTCCCTTGAACCTTGCGCCGACAACCTCAACATTAACTACTCTCGTTATGGGGGACGCACTTGCAATTGCCTTAATGAGCCGCTCTGGCTTCAAGCCTGAGGATTTTGCAGCAAATCACCCGGGCGGAATGCTTGGAATGCGATTGCTCTCTCGCGTCAAGGACAGAATGTCTGGCCGTGATTTGCCGCTCGTAGATGCAAATATGTCTATGTCAGAAGTAATTGTTATCATGACAGAAGCAAGATTAGGCTTAGCTCTTGTACAAGAAGATAACAAGCTACAAGGTATTATCACCGATGGCGATTTAAGGCGTATGTTAGTGATGGGAACAAATCTTTCATCTGCAAAAGCAGGCAGTGTTATGAACACATCCCCGCTTACAATCTCAGAAGATGAAATGATGGTGGCCGCCGAAGAAAAAATGCTTGAAGCGCGTGTTCAAAGTCTCGTTGTTGTCGATGATAATGGATTTATTAATGGTGTGGTTCAAATTTATTAGTCATGTATAGTTTATCGGATTTTAACTATTCTCTGCCATCTGAATTAATCGCACAGAGCCCTTTTGATCCAAGGGATCTTGCGCGCCTTTTGCATGTCGCACGAGACAATCTAAACGACTATGTAATGCAGGATTTACCCTCTTTGCTTCGGGCAGGAGATTTGCTGTTGGCAAATGATACAAAAGTAATTCCAGCACAGCTACATGGCAGGATTAATGAGAAAAACATAAGCCTGACCTTGCATAAAAAAATATCAGAGGATAGCTGGCTTGCCTTTGCTAAACCTGCAAAAAAATGTGTTTTAAATGCTGTAATTGATTTTGGTGACGGATTTGAAGCAATTGTGGATGAACGCCGTTCCGCTGGTGAGGTGTTGATAAAGTTTAACCATAGTAGTAATAGTTTAGTGCAGAGAATTGAAAAAAAAGGAAAAATGCCCTTGCCTCCCTATATAAAGCGTGACCGGGAGGGAGATTATTCTGATATGGTGAATTATCAAACAGTATTTGCTGAAAAAATTGGCGCTGTTGCCGCACCCACAGCAGGATTGCATTTTACACCAGAATTAAAACAATCGGCGTTAGATGCTGGCGCCCAAATTGAAATGGTTACGTTGCATGTGGGTGCAGGAACCTTTCTGCCAGTTAAATCAGAAAATCTATCAGAGCATAAAATGCATAGCGAGTGGGGGGAAGTAACCCAAGAAATCTCGAATAAAATTAATGAGGCTAAGCAAAATAACAGAAGAGTTATATGTATTGGTACAACAAGTTTGCGAATTGTGGAGTCTATCTGGGCAAAATTTGGAAAGATGCAAGCTTTTAAAGGGGATACAGATTTATTTATTACCCCTGGTTATTCATTCCAAGTTGTAGATATGTTGCTAACAAATTTTCATTTGCCAAAATCTACCTTATTAATGCTTGTAAGTGCTTTTGCAGGGTTTGACGAAATGAAAGCTGC
>JAACDT010000171.1 GCA_009936885.1 Alphaproteobacteria bacterium | reverse complement strand
TTCCTTTTAGCTGATTTGCCTCCAGATGGGAATAGTTTGAAAGACCTCTTGCTATTTCATGATTAGCACTATCGCGTACCGAAATTATATCACCTCTCACAAACTTACCCGAAACAGAGGTAATTCCTGCTGGTAATAGTGATTTACCTTCGCTAATTGCTTTTGAAGCTCCGGTATCTATGGTTACACTTCCCGCTAATTCGAGCGTGCCTGCAATCCATTTCTTGCGTGCGGTATGTGGCTCTATTGATGAGTGGAAGAGAGTAGCACGGGCGCCGTCAAGCAATCGTTTAAGGGGCTGCTCATGGTGCCCATTACAAATGATCATATCAGCGCCTGCGCTTGTTGCTATTTGCCCTGCGGCTAATTTAGTAGCCATTCCACCAGAAGCAAAAGAGGCATTTGCGCTCCCTCCCATCGCAAGAATAGTTTCTGTTATTTCGTTTACTTCCTCAATATGCTTTGCGTTTGGATCAAGCGACGGGTCGGTATTATATAACCCATCAATATCAGATAATAAGATCAAAAGATTAGCAGAAATCATGCCAGCCACACGTGCTGCAAGCCTATCATTATCGCCAAACCTGATTTCATAAGTGGTTACAGTATCATTTTCATTTACAACAGGAACAACACCAAGATTTAATAATGTTTTGATAGTAGCTCTTGCATTTAAGTGGCGTCGTCTTGTTTCAGTATCATCTGGCGCAAGCAGAATTTGAGCCGCTGTAATCTTGTGCTGTGCCAGATAATGAGCCCATAATTGTACGAGCTTTCCTTGTCCTACTGCAGCAGCGGCCTGTTTTTCTTCCAATTTAATCATATTGGAAGCAAGATTGAGAATTTCCCGTCCAATGGCAATTGAACCTGACGATACAAGAACAACTTGTTTTCCGTCCGATTTCAATAATGCAATATCCTTGGCAAGTGATTCTATCCACTGTGTCCTCACCCTACCAGTGTCTGCATCAACAAGGAGAGCAGAACCAATTTTGATTACAATACAGGATGCTTGTTGCACTTTGTTTGCTAAGTTTTTCACTTGCGTTCAAACCTTGAATTCATCATTACAAGATAGAAAAAAATCTATGGGCGCCAAGGCTCTTGAACCTTGCCCTCATTTTCTCCTTTTATTCTCTCACTTTGTATCACATCATCCATCGCACGCAACACCTCGTTGAGACCGCTGCCTGTTACAGAAGATAATCGCAATATATTTTTTGCTCCCGCTTTTTGAAGCTCTTTAATCAAATCAGTTATATAATCGTCTGGCGCCGAGTCACATTTTGATAAGGCTATAATTTCTGGTTTCCGGGCAAGACCATCATCATAAGCAGATAGCTCTGTTCGGATTGTTCGCCAGCTTGCTATTGGGTCAGTATGAGTTGCATCTATTAAATGAAGTAAAACGCGGCATCTCTCTACATGCCCCAAAAAGCGGTGGCCAATCCCAGCCCCTTCATGCGCCCCCTTAATAAGTCCTGGTATGTCAGCCATTACAAATTCTTTGCCATCGATAGCAACAACACCAAGATTAGGGTGCAATGTTGTAAAGGGATAATCAGCAATTTTTGGTTTTGCGGCAGAGACAACGCTTAAAAAAGTCGATTTGCCAGCATTAGGAAGCCCAACCAATCCTGCATCCGCGATTAGTTTTAATCGAAGCCAAATCCACATTTCTAATCCTGAAATGCCTGGCTGTGATTTGCGAGGCGCTTGGTTGGTAGATGATTTGAAAAAAGCGTTTCCGTGCCCACCTTCGCCGCCCTTTGCCAGAATGATTTCTTGGCCTACTCTGGTAAGATCAGCAAGTATGGTGGTTTGATCATCTGATAGGATTTGAGTGCCAACTGGTAGTCTGAGGATTATTTGTTTTCCAGACAATCCAGATTTATCCCTACCTGCGCCAGGGTGCCCTGATTCGGCTTTGAAATGTTGTTGGTAACGAAAATCAATAAGTGTATTGAGACCATTCACACATTTTGCAACAATGTCACCCCCGCGACCCCCATCTCCGCCATCTGGGCCACCATAAGGAACATTAGCTTCTCGTCTGAAGCTAACGCAGCCAGGTCCACCGTTTCCAGATCGAATAAAGATTTTTGCTTGATCGAGAAACTTCATTTTTAATTAATTTCATAACTATTGTTGCTAAGTAAAAGCCCGCCCATTATTAATCAGCTTAATATAATAAAAGGGAAAACCATAGGCTCTCCCTTTGATAACCAAAGCTGATTAATGAATTATTCTGCTGCGGCTGCAGTATCGCTCACATTAACAAATGTTCGACCACCGGCTTTTTTACGAAAGCTTACAGAACCTGGAAGAAGTGCAAATAAAGTATGGTCTTTACCCATGCCTACATTATCACCAGGGTGAAATTTAGTACCGCGTTGGCGCACAATAATGTTGCCGGCCAATACAGCCTCGCCGCCAAATTTTTTAACACCTAGACGGCGACCAGCTGAATCACGACCATTACGTGAGCTACCACCTGCTTTTTTATGTGCCATCTGTTAATTCCTCTTTTTTGCCGCTGCTTGTTTTGCCACTGACTTTTTAGCAACAGCTTGCTTAGCAACTGGTTTCTCAGCAAC
Source organism: Alphaproteobacteria bacterium (assembly GCA_009936885.1). GTDB lineage: Bacteria > Pseudomonadota > Alphaproteobacteria > Puniceispirillales > Puniceispirillaceae > UBA5951. Next base: position 4,136 of record JAACDT010000171.1, on the reverse strand, counting down.
TGGTTTCTCAGCAGCTTGTTTTTTGGCTACTTTTTTTGGAGCTGCTTTTTTTGTTTCAGCTGTGCTGTCAGCCTTTGCTGGCTTTTTAGCTAAAGCCTTGTCATCTGGACTTATATCTAAGATTTTAAGTAGCGTTAAATCTTGTCTGTGCCCCTGAATTCTGCGGTGATTCTTCCTGCGCTTACGACGGAAGATAATCAGCTTAGGCCCACGAGCTTGCTTTAAAACTTCAGCTGAAACAATTGCACCTTCAACTCTGGGTGTGCCAATTGTAACACTACCGTCATTATCCAACATCATCACATCATCTAAATATACGGTGGCACCAGCCTCCGCTTTTATAGATTCGACCATGATTGTATCGTCTTTTGAAACGCGGTACTGCTTCCCGCCTGTTTTCACCACAGCATACATGGCGATATCCTCAATAAATAAGTTAATAAATTTCTGATTATTTAAACCAGTATTTTGTGTTATTCTCGCTATATTTAAACCACTTTAATCGGTAAATTAAAATAGCCTGCCTCAAGAAGTTGCGAGACTATACATCCTCGACTATTTCTGTCAAGTGTTGCGTCTGTTTTTGCCCTTAATTTCAGGGATTAAAGCTGCTTTCGCTAATTATTGCGAGAGATAGTTTATGGTTAGTCTTGCGGCAACAAAGAGATGGCAGCATTTCGCCCTGAAATCCACGCAGACTCAATGCGAGGCCCCTCAAGCCAATCACCTGCAAGGGCAATTGAGTATTTTTGATTTGTGCGCTCGCATTCTTCATCAGCGGTTTTGGTTACTCTTGCATAGCGCCATTTATGTCCCTTCAGGTAGGAGATATGTTTAGGCAGGGCCGATACATCGAACCTCGCATCTGTTTTTAGATGCGATTTCCATTCCTTCCATAACCTATCAGGAAACGTGCTTACATCTTCTTCTATATGTTTTGATGAGAATTCAGGGTTCGCGTGAATGATTACGGAGAGATAAGCAGTGTTATTTTCAACGGAGTGCGACCATTTTGCAATAGACCACCCTATATTGCCCTTGTCAAGAAGGATGGGCTTATCCAAGAGCTCAGAATTATTCAGAAAAATCGAGGATGATAAAGGCATTTCAACCCCAGCCAATATCGCGATGCAAGGATCATATAGTGCTTCCAGGGTTGTTTGTTTGAGTTCTGTTAGATATTCGGGCAGAAGCGCATTTGTTTGAGGCGCAGGCATTGTTAGAATGATATTTTTTGCAAATACTGGCTGATTATCTTCAATTGATATGTACCAACGCTCCTCTGGTCTGTCCTGTGGTTTTTCAATATGTGTCACTGATGCATTTTGCATGATTTCTAAGGAGCCAGTTAGTTTAGAGATAAACGGCCTGAACACAGGATTTCCCACATATACATTGCCTTTTTCAGGATGCTCCAAAATGGCAATTTCTTGTGTTTGTATGGCTTCCTGAACGATTTGGCTAAATTCTAAATCTTTTGTTGTGAAGAATTGAGCACCATGGTCAAATGAAAATGTAGGATGAATTCTTGTAGATAGCCTGCCCCCAGAATTTCTAGCTTTGTCTAGAATAAGGATGTGCTTATTATTTTTTATGAGTGTGTTGGCAGCTGAAATCCCTGATATTCCAGAGCCTATAACTACGAAATCATATATGTGTGTTAATATGGTTATTTGAATTCTCCGTTATAGCAGTCTATTACTACAGGTGATTGAACCCTAAACTTTCACAGCGTAAGGTAACGGGACTGTGCCAAATATAATGGAAATCGGCAATTATAATGACTGATACTTCAGATAGAACATATTCTAATGATAGCAATAATCTGCATTTGAACAAGCTGGAAATACCACTTCCAGATAAATTAGATGCAGAAAAAACATTCGAAATTTATGAGCTATTAAGACCAATTTTGCCAGCATCTAAATTGATAAATTCAGAAAAAGTTGGGTCGGTGCGCGAAATACTAGATAAGGTGGATGGCGTGATTCTCGATGGGTATGGAATCATTAACATAGGCGACCAGCCCACCCCTGAAATTTTTAGTTTCTTTGAAGAAATTCACGCACGCAGCCTTCCTTTTGTTATTTTAACGAATGGAGCTAGCTACCCATCAAATATTTCTGCTGAAAAATATAGAAGATGGGGATTAGATATTAATATTAGTGATATTATCTCAAGCAGAGATGTTCTTGAGGCACATTTGCTCGAAATGCCTCAGAAGAAAATAATGCGCCTAAACTCGTCTACAATGCCTCTTAAAAATAATGTCAATATGTATAAGGATGCGCGCAGCTATAAAGACGCGCTAAGAGAGGCTGAAGCATTTGCATTTATGGGAAGTATTGGCTGGACAGAGGCAGAACAGGCAGAGCTTGAGGCAGCCCTAATAGAAAATTCCCGGCCCGTATTTGTTGCAAACCCAGATGTTTCAGCACCACAAAAAAATGGGTTTTCAGCAGAACCTGGATATTGGGTTACCCGGGCACTGACAAAAGCAGATTTTCCGGTAGAATGGTTCGGAAAGCCCCACCATGCGTCATTTCAGATGGCTATTGATATCCTTCAGCGTAAAACAGATAAGCCACTGAGAAAGTCACATATAGCAATGGTAGGGGATTCGCTGCACACTGATATATTAGGGGCGACAGCAGCAGGGTTACTGTCTGTTCTTGTCACTGATTATGGATTAATGCGTGGGTTGAATGTCTCAAAAATTTGCCAAAAAACATCTATTAACCCTCATATTATAGCGCCAAGGCTCTAAGGCTAAATTGAATAGAAGTTGGTTTTCATTGCTTTTATGGTATAGTTTATTGGTTTTGTATTTAGGATAGTAAAAGGGAATGGTTTCAAGAAAACTATTAATTACGGGTGCTGCCAAACGTATTGGAGCAGCAATAGCAACACAGCTTGCATCTGATGGTTGGTACGTCATGATACATTGCAATCGTAATCGTCAATCTGCGGATGAGCTATGCAATCATCTTTTACAAAAAGGTTTAAAAGCAGAAGTTCTCCAAGCAGATTTATCTAATCCAGATGCCTGCATCGAATTAATTCAAGAAGCATCGCAGGGCGAGGGCCTGTATGCATTAATAAATAACGCCTCTTTGTTTGTGTATGATGAAATCACAGAATTTTCAGCACAGACGTTGCAATCTCACATGGCTGTAAATGTTGCTGCACCTGCTATTTTAACAGCTGAATTTGCAAAAAATATTAGGCATGAAAATCAAGGGTGCGTAATCAATATGCTCGATTCTAAATTATTTGGTCTTAACCCAGATTATTTTACCTATACTTTATCAAAAGCAGCTCTTCAAAATTTTGGTATATTAGCAGCACAGGCCTATGCCCCAAAGCTTAGGGTGAATGCAATTGCACCAGGTATTACACTTCCGTCTGGAAGTCAAACACAAGAAGAGTTTGAGAAATCGCATCAGCGAAATTTATTAGGAAAAGGCGCAGATACAAAAGATATAGTCGCTGCGGCACGTTTAATATTATCGACAAACTCTATGACTGGAGAGACAATCATTCTAGATGGCGGTGCGCATTTGCAACCCTTACCAACGGATGTGGCTTTTATGAAGGATAACTAAAATGCCTGAAGCTAATTTAAAACGACATTTTCAGCTCTATGGTATTGAGGTGATTTGTTCGATTGGGATTCATCAGTTTGAGCGAGATGCGCCGCAACGCATCCTAATTGATCTGGATGTTCATTTAGATCCCGATAAGGAGCCAAGCGCTGATAATATAAAAGAGGCACTTGATTATGATACGGTGAGAAGTGCTGTTCTTGAACTGAGCAAAAGCACCCATTTTGATCTGCAAGAAACCTTAGCACGTCAGATATTTGATTTGGTTCTTAAAATGCCCACTGTTGTTGGTGTGTCGGTGCGCACTTGCAAGCCAGATGTGTATTCAGATATCCGTGAGGCAGCTTATATATTATCTAACTGTTAGGGATTATGATGCCTATAGGTTAGCACAGGTTTCATATGCCAAATCCCGACAAACTTGTTAAAAAGTCTTTAAGCTTTGTTTTACGAGAAACTGATAAGGTTTGCTATCGCAGAAAAGGACTAGGTGATGCTATATGATGTCGGCAAAATCGATGCATTTTATAA
>JAACDT010000170.1 GCA_009936885.1 Alphaproteobacteria bacterium | reverse complement strand
ATAAGCTCTTAATTCCATTTTTATCCTCCAAAAAAACCATCAAAAATACCAGACCCTGCTTTTACGTACCCCAACAGAGACGTGGCGTGTTAAAAATTCATCTTCTTTTTTTGCTTGACTTCGTTTGAAGTCTACCCAATTCCGCAAAATATCGATAATATGCTACAAAAGATATACATAAAACAACAGATATTTTAAACAAAACTTGATAAATGAGAATTTTTTTAAATGTACACTTGCTTTTACATTTTGATTATGGCGTGCTCTTGCCATGATTGATAAGGTTATGACTGCGCAACAAGCAGTCAAAAAATACATCCATAATTCAGATACAGTCTTCATTGGCGGCTTTGGACATGCCATTGCGTTCGCAATTGCACATGAAATAGTTCGACAAAAAAAACACAGTCTTCATCTTGTAAAGACAGGAGCTGATATTGTTTTTGATTTGCTGATTGCAGGTGGGTGTGCCAGCAGATTAAGCTGCGGATGGTATGGTAATCCAGGTATCGGCATGAGCAATATAATCAGAAAAGCTGTTGCTTCAGGTGAGCTTGCATTAACCGAAAGCACAAATTTTTCGATGATGTTGCGCTTGCATGCTGGCAAGCTTGGGGTGCCTTTTATCCCCTCGCCTATATTAGCTGATGGCGATTTAGCTGGCAGTGTTAATGGTATTAAAACGATAAAATGTCCGTTTACAGAGGCACAATATCAAGCACATAGTGCCTTAAATCCAGATGTGGCCATCATTCATGCACAACGTAGTGACATGAATGGAAATGTTCAGCTATGGGGTTCTGTTGGTGATACAATTGAGGGCTGTGAGGCATCACAAAAAATAATCTGTTCTGTTGAAGAAATCTGCGAGAGCGAGGAAATACTTCTCTGCCCGCATCTAACAAAGCTACCAGCGCATAAAGTCGTCGCTGTCATAAAACAGCCCTTTGGCGCATACCCCTCTTATTTGCATGATTATTATCAAAGAGATGAGAGATATTACGCAGAGTATACAAGCGATACCAAAGATAGCTTGAAATCAGATGAATGGCTTCAAACAAGCGTTTTTGACCATGAAGACTTTGATAGCTATCTTAACAGCTTGCCCGGCACGCTATTAGACCAATTAGCCTGGAGCAAATCATGAATACAAACACAGCATCCAGCGATAAGAACAACGGTTTGGAAAAGCCGTTAATTACAGATGAGATTATCTCACAAGCCCGCGCCGCTTTTATGGCGGCACGTGAAATTAAAGACCATCAAACATTATTTGTTGGCATAGGTTTGCCATGTCTTGTTGCGCATCTTTCTCAATCTATTTTATCCCCTAACTGCCATCTCGTTTTCGAATCGGGATTGATGGAGGTCGCATGCGAAACACAGCCTCTATCAACTGCCAGCGCCAATATCGCGAAAACTGCAAAAATGCATGGCTCCATGCTAGATGTTTTTAGTATGCTTCAGCGAGGCGAGATTGATGTTGGCTTATTATCAGCAGCACAAATTGACATACATGGCCACCTCAATAGCAGTAGGTTAACTACAAAATCTGGGAAAACTTTATCATTGCCAGGCTCAGGAGGGGCGCATGACATTACCGTTTTAGCCAATAAAGTAATTGCGGTGATGCCATCTGACCCAAGGCGATTTGTAAATAATGTTGATTTTATAACCTCTCCAAACAGCCCTTATGGCAATAGAGAAGGTGTGGCAGGCGTTGCAATGCCAGATGCTTACTTTAGCTTTGATACTGGCAGGCCTATTCTGCAAAAAATTTATTCAGATAGGAATGCTGATTCGATAAATGAATCTCTTAATTGGGATTCCGAGATTTCAGATAGCCTTGAGATAGTAAATCCGCCAGAGGGTGATTTGATAGAAAGAGCTGGAATATTTCTAAAAAATAGTTAGCTGATAGCCTGTCATTTTGATTTAATTCCAATTTTAGGTAGTTTTTTGTATAGACAAATTTTCTACAATCGTTAAATCCTAATAAAACAAATTATCGATAAATCAATTATCTAAATATAAAGCGAAATTTGGAGACAAAAAATGACTATCCGAGATTGTATAGCACCAGATAGAAACCCTAGAAAGCCAGATATCACTTTGCCAAAAGGCAGTATTGACACCCATGTGCATATATTTGAAAGCCACTTTCCGTTGTTTGAAGGACGTGGATATAATCCGCCTAACTCGACATTAGAAGATCTTATCCATCTGCATACGACGCTTGGGGTAGACAGGGTAGTCTTCACGCAGCCATCAGTTTATGGTGTTGATAATTCAGCCATTCTTAAAGGAATGAATGTATTAAATGAGAAAGTTGCCAATAAGGCACGTGGTGTTTGCGCTATTAAAATGGATGCATCAGATGCCTCACTGGAAGAATTGCATGACCAAGGAATTCGCGGAGTTAGACTGAACCTTGATAATAAAGGCGGAATGCCACTGGAACTAACAGAAATATCAAAGCTTGAAGACAAAATTAAAGGCTTTGGTTGGCATCTAGAATATTTATTCCCAGGCAAAGATATTGTTGAGTTGGAATCTGTGTTATCTAATGCTTCTGTGCCTGTTTCTATCGGGCATTTTGCCTATCAGCCTGCAACAGCTGGCATTAACGCGGATGGTTTCAAGACATTATTACGACTTGTAAAAGACGGAAATACCTGGATCCAAATTTCGGGTGCTAACCGAGTAAGTGAAACCGACCTTCCTCCCTATGATGATGTTCTGCCAATGGCACGGGCTCTAGTTGAAGCAAATCCAGATAATGTAATGTGGGGAACAGACTGGCCTCATCCAAACAAATATGAAGTAAATCCCAATGATGGTGATTTGGTGAATTGGTTTGGTGAATGGATAACAGATGATGCCATGCGCAAACGCATTATGGTAGATAATTCAGAAGCGTTCTACGATTTTGGCGCCTATCAAGGATAGTTAGTTTATTCCTTAATTTTAGGATACATCTTATTTATATAGTAAGGTGTATCCGTCCTAAACTGGAGAATATCGATGGCTGAAGAAGTTAAAAAAGTTGCTCTTATAACTGGGGGCGGCACTGGAATTGGACGGTCTGCTGCGTTAGCACTGCAGAAGGATGGTTTTCATGTAATTGTATGCGGGCGACGCGTCGAGCAGCTTGAAGAGACGGCATCTCTTGGTACAACTGACAAGCCAGCGATCACAGCAATTGCAGCAGATGTGACAAACGGCGCTTCTGTTAAATCGCTATTCTCAGAAATAGAAAACAGCTATGGCAGATTAGATATCTTATTTAATAATGCAGGCATGGGCGCTCCTCGTGTTGAGTTGGATGAGCTAGCTGAAGATGCATGGCGTAACTGCGTAGATGTCAATCTAACTGGCAGTTTTCTATGCGCACAAGCAGCGTTTAAAATCATGAAATCTCAATCCCCTCAAGGGGGCCGTATTATTAATAATGGCTCTATTAGTGCACACGCACCAAGACCTAATACCATCGCATATACAGCTACAAAACATGCCATTACTGGCATGACAAAAACAATCGCTCTGGATGGCAGAGCCTATTCAATTGCTTGTTCACAATTAGATATTGGAAATGCAGATACAGCTATTGGTAATAGATTTACCAAAGGAGTGCCTCAGGCTAATGGAGAGATAATGGTTGAACCTGTGATTGAATCTGATGAATGCGGACGTGCAGTTGCCTATATGGCAAGCCTTCCTCTTGATACAAATATTCTGAATATGACCATAATGGCAACAAATATGCCGTTTGTTGGAAGAGGCTAATCATATTAATAATAACTCCTCTGGCTAATAATCAAGTCCTCCGATATGGCTATAAATGGGTAGATGACAAAAAGGCAGACTGGAAAAAAAGATGGATGATAAAAAAACTGGGATTAAACAAAATCTAACAAATTACGGAGATCTTGGTTTTTCCACATTTCTGCGCAAATCATTTATCAAAGGGTTAGGCTATTCTGATGAAATGCTGGATAAACCAATTGTTGGTATCATTAACACCTTCAGCGATTATAATTCCTGTCATGGAAATGTGCCTGATTTAATTCAAAGCGTAAGAGCTGGCATTTTGGCAAAAGGGGCTATTCCTCTTGAATTCCCTACAATTTCTGTTCATGAAGCTTTTTCTTATCCAACTTCAATGTATCTTCGCAACCTTATGGCAATGGATACAGAGGAGATGATTAGAGCACAGCCTATGGATTCATGTGTGCTTATTGGTGGTTGTGATAAAACGGTTCCTGCCCAATTAATGGGGGCCTTAAGCGTTGATATGCCTGTAATTCAGCTTGTAACTGGTCCAATGTTAACAGGCTCTCATAGGGGCGAGCGCGTAGGCGCATGCACAGATTGCCGGAGATTATGGGCTAAATTTAGAGCAGATGAAATCGATGAGGCAGAAATTAATGAGGCCAATAATCAGCTTGTACCAACGGTTGGTACCTGCGGTGTGATGGGAACAGCTAGTACCATGGCGATGATTGCTGAAACACTTGGAATAATGCCACCTGATTCTTCCTGCGCTCCTGCTGTATCTTCTGAGAGGCGCAGAATCTCTGAAAAAACAGGTCAGATAGCGGTTGATATCGCAATAAACAAACGCAGGCCAAGCAGTATCCTTACCGCAAAATCATTTGAAAATGCCTTAATGGTACTTCTTGCGATCGGGGGATCTACTAATGCCCTTATTCATCTTGCAGCAATTGCAGGGCGCATGGGTATAAAGCTGGATATGGAATCATTTGATGCGCTTTCGCGAACCATACCTGTTATTGTTGATTTAAAGCCTTCAGGTGAAGGGTATATGGAAGATTTATATAAAGCAGGTGGTCTTCCGCGAATTCTT
>JAACDT010000169.1 GCA_009936885.1 Alphaproteobacteria bacterium | reverse complement strand
ATCTTGTCAGATAAAGATTTTATTGCAGGAGATATCACAACTGCTTTTATAGATGAAAAATTTGACGGTAAGTTTGTCCCGCAAGAGCCCATGGGAGAGATTAAAACATTACTTATTGCGTTAGCTGCTGGTATTATGCCTCAGTTTGTGAAGCAGAAAAATAGCCAGCAACAGGGCAAAAGCTCTTATTTATTGCTGGTTCAAGACACGGAAAATTATTTATTTGACTGGCAAATGGTAGAGGGTGATGCGGTTGTCACGATTGATGAAGCGCAATTCACCATCTCTGGCTCTGTTCAAAAGTCTATGAGTATTTTTACCGGCAGTGTGAGCGGACATCAGCTTGCTGTCAAAATAGAACGTGATTATCACCATCTGCGTCTAACCACAGCTTCCTATCAATTAAGGGCGCGTTTATTGCCAGCAGTTGCACAACATGTAATTGAATATATGCCAGAACAAACTTCTCTTTCAGGTCTTCTAAAAGTATCTGCACCAATGCCTGGCTTGCTTACCAAGTTGCGGGTATCAGAGGGTGATACTCTGTTTTCAGGTCAGGAAGTCGCAATAATGGAGGCGATGAAGATGGAAAATAGTCTTAGATGTGAAATTGACTGCGTTGTTGGCGTTATTCATGCTAGGGAGGGTGATTTACTAAATGTGGATGATTTGATTATATCATTGAAAGAAAAATAAGAATCTACATTTGGTAGTCTTGGATTGATGAAGCGCAATAAACAGTCACAGCAAAACCCCATTACAGGTAAAGGTTGGCAGGCATTCTCAGAGGTTTGTTTTGATCTGTCTGCCTTGGATGTTGGCCCACATGCCAAAGCGCTGATGCGCGAAATGAATTCAGCCATTAAATCAGGGTTACCTATCACTGTGATAATTCTTGCGGCAACGATTGCAGATGTTGTGTTAAACGAAGGACAACTAGATCGGGAGCAGGGAGATAATGCACTGGGCATGGATTGGCTTACCGCGTCAGAGAGACGACAACTTGACTGGCTGCGTGGTCTGCGTAATAGGGTTGTTCATTATGAGGGCGTTATAGCAGGTATGGGCGCAACCGCTTATGATAAGGAGTATTTGCGCAAAGATGCGGATAAAGCGCTTTTGGCTATATCACCATTATTGGCAGGGCTGGAACAGTTCTAAAGTCTGTGGTGAGGGATTTTAGTATCTAGAAAAACGATTTAAAGCTTGTTTGAGCTGCCATATCAAGCTCTTCCATTGATATGATATGCCCTAAATCAGCAAAGCTTGTGACCCCGCCATCTGTGACTCCGCATGGCACAATACCTTCAAATGCTGTTAAATCAGGGTCAAGATTAATCGCAACACCATGCATTGTAACCCATTTGGAAATTCGAACCCCTAATGCCGCTATTTTATCCATTCTATCAGGCTGATTAATATCAGCGCGCCGAACCCACACACCGGGGAACCCCTCTCGTCTTTGCCCGTCAATGGAAAAACTAGCAAGAATATCAATAATCCAAGCTTCTAGATGGTACACATATTTGCGAACATCTCTCTCTCGCTTGGATAAATCAAGCATAGGCCAATAAACCCGCTGTCCAGGTCCGTGATAGGTCCATTGACCGCCTCTACCTGTTAAATGGGTTGGTATGGCGCCAACATTAATCAAGTCACTGTCTTTTGCAGAAGTCCCACCAGTATATACTGGTGGATGTTCAAGCATCCAGATCATTTCATCTGAAGTGCGCTTGGCTATCTTTGCATGCGCTTTTTGCATTGCGCTCACAGCGTCAAGATAAGCGGTAAGACCTAGATGTTCTTGCCAGATAGGAATAGCCCAAAGCCCTTTAATGTTTGCATTTGTGAGAACGGTGTTTATCGAGTTCAATTTATTCTTATTTGTTTTAGCAGAATTCGCATTCCCATAAAAGTATGCAATTTTGTGGCTTTTATTACAATGTGGATTGATGCAAAGAATATTGGTAAGTCTGTAATTTGAGGCTTGATCAATCTATGTGAACATGGGATAGACAAGCTACTCAAAATTGCGGCTGTGGCGGAATTGGTAGACGCGCAGCGTTGAGGTCGCTGTGGGGTTAATACCCCGTGGAAGTTCGAGTCTTCTCAGCCGCACCATT
>JAACDT010000168.1 GCA_009936885.1 Alphaproteobacteria bacterium | reverse complement strand
GCCGTTGTTTGCGCGGTTGCAGGCAGTGATTGTGTCAAATATAGAGGCAATAAAATCAATAAAAAGCTCAGATATGACCTGAAAGACACCATTTTAAAACCTAAGAAATTGGAATTTTGCGGGAATTTTTTGCAACTCTGAGATTTTGGTATCAATGTTCATCTCCGCGGGCAAGCAGAAAGCCACTAATTGTAAAAATTAATATAGCAGGAAGCCATCCTGCCATAAAGTCAGGTAATCTTGAATTATGTCCAAGAAGAAAAATCACGTCAGAGACAAAATAATATAAAAAACCTGACCCTAAGCCCATAATAATAATACGTATTCGCCTTTGTCTTGAAAAGGTCAGCAATGTAAAGCTTGCTGCTAATAAGGCAAGACCGATAAGCTGGAGCGGTAGGGCAAGTGTTTTATGAAACTGTACACGTAATTTTTCCACAGGAATGCCAGCTGTTTGAAGAGTATCTATATAATCTGATAATTCATACAAGCTGATTGTTCTAAGAGGTCGTCCTGCATTTAACATTATAGATTTATCTAATGTTGAGCTGGGTTTGAAGTTTTTTAAAATCTCAACCTTTCCTTCTTGCCTTGTGCGACTTGGATTATCAAACACCCAAAATCCATTATCAAGTCTCATTGATTTCGCTTTTATTAGTGATTTTAATCCACCAGAATCGTTAAGAACATATATAATCGGATTAAAAATAATAGCCTGCTTAGTGTTCATATTTGAGCCATTAATATATACATTATTATTGAGAATTGTATCTCGAAGCCAAATACCTGAAGCAGATATAGACACCAGATTATTTTTCTGGTTCTTGAATATCGAATTCATCTGAGAGTCATGTTGCTGGCTAATAACCGCTGCGATAGGATTAAAAACAGATATATAGGCCAGCCCGACCAAACCTGCGGCTAAAATTGCAGGGAGCAATGTTTGCCAGATATTTTGACCAAAACTTCTAATAGCCACAAATTGCTGTGATTTTGACCAGAAGTAAAAGCAAATAGCAGAACCAAATAACAACCCAAATGGCAGAATTTCATCTAATAATGTTGGTAGATTCATCAATCCTAAAAGTAAAATACTAAGATTAGATACATCTATGTCATATCTAGAAATACGTTGAAATAACTCAACAATATCAAGTAACGCTACAAAACATAATAAGATGAATATGGTTCCGAATACCCACGCCAAATAGTTTCGTGCCAGATAAATCGTTATTGTAAGAGACGGAATCCAACTCATTCATGAAGCTCCGCTAATTGAAACGATAATAACCTGTCTTTCTGGCTACTGCTAATGATACTTACAAAGCCGATTATTGCAGGAATAATAGGCACTAGATACATAGCAGGCCATAAAAATGGATAATTAATGACTAATGATTTGCTCATTATATACAAGATTTGGATAGCCAGTCCAAATAGACTTGCAAGTGTCAGTCGTTTGGCAAGGCTTACCTGTTTTGAAAGACGATAGAAAAACAAGGCAATTGCGGTAATAGATAACGAGATAACAAGCAATGGTGATGATAGTCTGTAATGCGCTTCAGCAAATCGCTGTCGCCAAAATAAATCATTAGCAGCAAGGTTGCGATTAAACAGATTTGAGACAGACTCTTCATTAGCATCTTTTATACGCTCTGAAGAAGATTGTTTTTGTGTATCTCTTATGATGTTGAGTGTGAAGCTATCAAAGGATATGATGGTACTTTTTCCTGCTTCAACGCTTGTCTCAGTTCGCTGGCCATTTTTTAGAATTACCACTGGCTGGTTTTCAAGGGTGGTAAACTCTCCTATTTCAGCAGTATAGGTGACATGTTTTTTCTTGTTCTGGGTATCTTGAATAAATACATTGCCGACTGAATTGCGAGAATGCTTCTCGCCGATAAAGATAGTTAAATTTTGGTCAATATCGATGAAAACATTATCTTGAAGCAGGAGTTTTGGTATCGTGTTTCTCACCTCATCTTGCACTGTTTTAAATCCAGAGAAACCTAGTGGAAGTAAAATTAGGGAGTTGAAAAACAAAAAAGCAGATAATAATACACTGAATAAAACAGGTGCTACAGACAGCTGCAACGGACTTAAGCCAACAGCCTGCATAACAACAATTTCCCTATCTGATAAAAATCGATGCAAAGTCCATAATATAGCGATGAAAGCGGATAGTGGAACAGTTACAATAAGCCAGAGAGGCGCTGCGAGAAAAGAGAAGCGCAAGAAATCGGCGAATGACGCACCTTGGGTAATAACCACATCTAATATTCTAAGCGACTGATTAAGCCAAATTACCGCCATAAGACAGCTTAAAATAATAAGCCAGATTCCCATAATATTGCTAAAGAAATATTTGTTAAGTTGGTTGTTCATCTAAATACCAAACACTATATCAAAAATATGTTATAACCATAGTCACTCAAACTTGCCCATAACGAAATTATACAAACGATAATAACACACATGAATCATTGAAAGCATTTTATATTGCAAATCATGATTATAGACTCCATAAATCGGACGTTTTATTCTAATACGACAAATATCCAAAAATCACTTAATTACTTACCCAAAAATCACTTAATAGGAATTTAAAAAAATGAGTTTTCAATTCACAGCTACATTTGATCCCACGCCAGAAAAGCGGGCTACTATTTACAGTGTAAATGAACAGCTGGAATTTAGTCAGGACCTAGAAGAAAATTTAGGTGCGGCTCTACGTGATTATTTAAAACGAGCTTCATTCAAGGCAAAGATAGGAAAGTTTTTGCCGCTCTATCCAAGCCAAACAGATGTCTTGATTGGCGGGATAGGCGCTGGGCTTGCAACCTCATCTGAGGCTGAAATTTGGGGAGATGCGCTCTATAAATCAATGAAGAGCAAACCATTTAATGAGGCAGTTTTGTCAGCTGCGGAGTTTGAAGATGAAATTATCGAAGGAATTTTGCTAGGTGCAACTCTCGCCTCCTATGAGTTTAATAGCTATTTTACAAAAAAAGAAGAAGAGTCACCAAGCGTTAAACTCATTATAACAGGGATTGATGAAGCCAGGTTTAATCAGATTTTAGCCAAAGTCGACGCCATGGCAGATGGTGTGCATCTGGCGCGAGATCTGGTTTATGAACCTGCCAATATTTTATATCCGGAAAGTTTTGCCAAGAGATGTGAGCCGCTAAGAGACAAAGGGCTTGAGGTATCTATTTTAAATGAAAAAGATATGGAAAAGCTTGGAATGGGCTCGCTCCTTGGCGTTGGTCAGGGAAGCGTTCGGGAATCAGCGATTGTCATTATGAATTGGAGGGGCGGCGGACGCGAAGCCCCGCTTGCTTTGGTAGGTAAGGGGGTCTGCTTTGATACTGGCGGCCTATCTCTTAAG
>JAACDT010000167.1 GCA_009936885.1 Alphaproteobacteria bacterium | reverse complement strand
CTGATTTTATCGGCATCAAACGCATGTAAGGGTCTGCCCAAATCAATCATAATATAATTAGTGATATCAACTAATGCAGAGATAGGTCGCTGACCTATACTGATTAATCTTCTGGCCATCCATTCAGGCGAGCTCTTATTAGCAACATCTTGGAAATATCTGCCCGTAACGCGCGGTGCGATTTCAACTGCGTCTGGCGAAAGCGCCCAATGGATTGGACTATCAAATTCGCCTTTACATTGAGATGTATCCAGAGGTTTCATACGACCAATAGAGGCGGCAGACAGGTCACGAGCTATCCCTCTCACCCCTAGGCAGTCGCCGCGATTTGGCGTTATTGCAATTTCAATAACAGGATCATTTAAATCTGCATATTCAATATATGACGTGCCTAACGGGGCATCATCTGGAAGCTCAATAATACCGTCGCTATCGTCATCCAAGCCAAGCTCTGAGAAGGCACATAACATACCATTTGATTCCTGCCCCCTGATAATGCCTTTTTTGATAATAATATCAATACCTGGCACATATGTGCCAATCGGTGCTAGAACTGTTTTCAGTCCAGCACGTGCATTCGGCGCACCACAAACAATCTGCAATATAGACCCATTATCTTCTACTGCACAAAGCTGGAGCCTATCTGCTTCTGGATGCGGCTGTGCCTTTTTAATTTCAACAATACGAAAGTCAGACAAGCTTTGTGCAGGGTCAACAACCTCTTCAACTTCATGACCCAATCTTACCAACCCATCACAAATTTCGCTCAAAGAGCACTCAGTCTCTAAATGATCTTTTAACCAATTGAGGGTGAATTTCATCGAACTATCCCTCTTTACACAATGCCAGTATGAAGACCAGCAACGTCATGCGGCATAAATCCATAATGATGTAACCAGCGCAAATCTGACTCATAAAAGATACGTAAATCAGGAATGCCATATTTTAGCATTGCAAGACGCTCAACCCCCATGCCAAATGCAAACCCTTGAGTAGTTGCAGAATCATACCCACAATTTTCAAGCACTCTTGGATTTACCATTCCGCTTCCAAGAATCTCCAGCCAGCTATCTCCAGCCCCTATTTTCAATCCGCCGCCTTTCCTGCTACAGCCAATATCAACCTCTGCAGACGGCTCCGTGAATGGAAAATAGCTAGGGCGAAAACGAACTGGCAACTCATCCATTCCAAAAAAACTTAGACAAAAATCAATCAAGGTAGCTTTTAAATGACCCATATGAATATCTGGCGCTATCACTAACCCTTCACATTGATGAAACATGGGTGAATGCGTTGCATCATGGTCAGACCGGTATGTTCTACCAGGAACAATAATCCGAATTGGTGGTTTAGTAGAACGCATAGTTCTAATTTGAACTGGTGATGTATGAGTTCGCAGCACAGGTCGATTCCCAGATGCATCAGCCTTTAGATAAAAGGTATCATGCTCCTGTCGTGCTGGATGCTCAGGGGGAATATTAAGCGCTGTAAAGTTATTCTCGTCCGTTTCAATCTCGGGACCTTCAGCAATTACAAACCCCATATCAGCAAAGATTGCTGATATTTCTTCCATCGTTCTTGAAAGCGGATGCATTTTTGCCTGAATAGAAGGGCGTGATGGTAATGATACATCAATATTTTCAGATTCAAGCTTTTTATCTAATGCCTGTTTTGCAAGAAGCTCTTGGCGTTCTGTAAGCGCAGAGGTAATTTCCTGCTTCACCGCATTTATGATTTGGCCAGCTTGTTTTCTAGCATCGGCATCCATTTGACCAAGTTTAGCAAGTTCAGATGATATCGCACCCTTTTTGCCAAGCGCATCTATCCTAACCGCATTAAGCTGATCAAGATCACCTGCCAGATTAATATCCTTGAGAAATTTTTCCCGTAGCTTGTCTATATCTACCATTATAGTAACAAGGGCCAGTCTAACTAGCTTGCAGCTTTTTGGGATTGCTCAACTAGTTTGGTAAATGCCGCAGGCTCATGAACCGCTAAATCTGCAAGCATTTTGCGATCGACCTCTATTCCTGCTTTTATCAAGCCGCCCATCAGCGATGAGTAGGTAACCCCATGCGTCCTTGCCGCAGCATTTATCCGCTGAATCCATAATGCTCTGAACTCACGTTTGCGAACACGCCTATCGCGGTAAGCATACTGCCTTGCTTTATCAACAGCTTGTTTTGCAACTTTAAATGTATTTTTACGTCTACCGTAATAGCCTTTAGCGGCTTTAATTACTTTGCGGTGACGCGCATGTGTGGTTGTACCTCTGCTCACTCGAGCCATAGCACTTCTCCTTATTTAGCTAGTTTAGGCGTAGGGTAGAAAACCTTTTACGATTTTCGCATCAGCCGGGTGTAAAATCATTGTTCCACGAGCTTGTCGCTTCATTTTTTGAGAGCGTCTACGCAAATTGTGACTAAGGAAAGCAGCTGAACCGCGAACTTTCCCTTTAGCTGTAAGAGAGAAGCGCTTTTTTGCACCACTCTTGGTTTTTAATTTGGGCATTTCATCCTCACTTTATCTAAATTAGATGTTATCTTACCGGCAAGGCATGCCCTATCATGGCCTTAGCTCGACGTTTAGTGGGCGTTTTATACTAGCTGTCTTGTATAAAAGCAATCATAAATTAGCCTTATTTTGCAAGTTATAAACGCTATTTCAAGCCCATTTTGTATATTTTAGTTTTCCAGGGGAATTTATTATTTTGGAGCAAGCACCATCGTCATTTGCCGGCCTTCCATTTTGGGCATGGATTCGATTTTTGCAAAATCATCTACATCCCCGCGAACCCGCGATAATAGCTCGGCACCGAGCTCAACATGGGCCATTTCACGGCCTCTAAATCTAAGGGTAACTTTAACCTTATCACCACCATCAAGAAATTTATGAACCGCTTTCATTTTAACCTGATAATCATGTTGATCGATATTAGGTCTGAGCTTTATTTCTTTTACTTCAATGATTTTTTGCTTTTTTCGAGCCTCGTTAGCCCGTTTTTGCGCCTGATATTTATGTTTTCCGTAATCTAGGATTTTACAAACAGGCGGCACTGCATTTGGTTGGAGTTCTACCAGATCAAGGCCTAATTCAGCTGCTTTATTAAGGGCATCATCGATGGATAAAATTCCGAGTTGTTCTCCATCTGGATCGATACATCTAACAGACCTTGAATTTATCATTTCATTTATTCGCGGCCCATCTGAGGAAGACGGCATTTCTTGTCTTGGACGTACTATCGAACTCTCCATAATTGTTGAAATATATTAAATAAACCTTAGCATTTAAAACAGGCTAAAGGTCTGATTTATTAGTCATACGTTGAAACCTTAATGATTGCAAGTAAGGGATATTGGTTATTGCGCATTTGATGGTAAATTAGGTGATGGTGAATCAGGTGACGCTAAATCAGGCGGCATACATTCGGATAGAAGAAATGATTTAACCTCATCAATACGCATCACCTGCTGGGATTGTACGCCTAATTGCCGCACTGCAACTGTTCTAGCTTCTGCCTCGCGTGCGCCAACCGCAAGTATATAAGGAACTTTCGCTGTGCTATGTTCTCTTATTTTATAGCCAATTTTTTCATTTCTGAGATCTGTTTGCACTCTTATGCCAGCTTTATTAAGGGTTTGATAAACTGTATTTGCATAGTCATTTGCTGTTTCTGTAATGGGGGCAATTACAACTTGAACAGGAGAGAGCCATGCAGGCATTCTACCTGAATATTGCTCAATTAATATTCCAATCCATCTCTCCAAAGATCCCAAAATTGCTCGGTGCAGCATAACAGGGCGTTTACGCTGACCATCTTCATCAACATATTCGGCACCAAGCCGCTCTGGCAAAATAAAATCTGCTTGCAAGGTACCACATTGCCAATCGCGCCCGATAGCATCTGTTAGCACAAATTCTAACTTTGGACCGTAGAATGCGCCCTCCCCCGGGTTAAGAGATGTTTCAATACCAGCCGCTTTAGTTGCATCTGATAAGGCTTGTTCTGCCTTATCCCAGGTGGCATCATCACCTGCGCGCACTTCAGGGCGATCTGAAAATTTAACCCTGATATCTGT
>JAACDT010000166.1 GCA_009936885.1 Alphaproteobacteria bacterium | reverse complement strand
TTGTATCTGTTGCCGTAAATTCAATTTCAACACAGCAATCAAAAAAACTGGCTTGGCGGTTAGATATCGCTAGATTTTCTTTTAATATTTCTTTTGTTATGCCCTTGCCGACGCCTGAAATAAGCATTCTATCAGCCTTGCCGCCAGCTAGTAATTCAACGCCTTTTTGAATGCGCAATTGCCCGCCTGTTGCAACAACCAAGCCATCAATTGGTGCAGAGAGTGTTGTGTCAGCATTAGGAAGCGTTAGAACAAATTTCTGAAAACTGGCAAGCGCCAGTCCCAGCACAACCAATAATCCGAGCAATGCTGTTTGAATAGAATTAGGAATAAAGGACATGACAAGTGCGCTTGTAAGTTATAAAAGTTCAATAAGAATAGTTTATGTTCTTTAATTTCACTGTTTATTAGGTAAACAATCAAGTTAAATCAGTCTAATTTGTTTTATTGATGCGTTTATTTTGTTCTGGGAAATCGGACTCTGATGCTAATAACCTGTCATAATTGTGAAACTGTTTTTCAGATCGATAAGACAAAAATTGATCCCAATGGTCAGCAGGTAAGATGCTCGGTATGTGCGCATGTCTGGACAATCTCTGCTGATGATGAGCCGGAACGCACTCTTCCAAAGTTAAATATAGATGCAAACAGAAGTGAAGAAGTAACATCACAGGAAACATCACAGAAATTAGAGGGCCCGAAACTAAGACAAGACAACCCCTCAAGCCAAAAGAAGAAAAAAGCGAATATCTTCACCTGGTTACTACGGATATTTGTCATGATAGCAATGCTATCAGCAGCCTTATATGCATCCATTATCTACCGCGCTACAATAACGGCCTATTATCCAGTGATGGTCCCTGTTTTTGAGATGGCTGGATATAGTATAAGTTACTCGTCCGAAAATCTCTCAATCCAAAATCTGCAGACGGAGTGGAGAGATGATATATTAAGAGTTAGAGGTAGTATTGTTAATAATGGCTCAATGCGCATTCACACGCTGCCAATAAGAATATCTATCACAGATTCATCAGGACTGTTGTTATCAACACATGAAGTATGGCCAGATAGCACCATCATTGATGCGGCTATGTCTGTTCCATTTTTTGCGCAAATCACGATAGATGCAGATGAACAAGCAGAAATACAGGTTGATTTTATTTCTCATAGCTCAGAGCGATAGACCCTGACTACAAAAACGGATTAATTTCCATTTTTATAAGATCTTCAACGGTTCTGCGAGGACGAATAAGATGCGCTATACCGTGATAGCTCAGAACTTCAGATGCTTCTGGTCTGGTATTGTAGTTCGACATCATCACAGCGCCATATGCTCCAACACTTCGAACTGCTAAATAATCGCCTGCCTCAACCATTGGCATTTGTCTATTTCTGGCAAGATAATCACCTGTCTCGCAAATTGGGCCAACAATATCGGCTTTGCTAGTATCTTTACCGCGCTCTGCAAGGCTATCAATCCTATGAAATGCCTCATATAAAGTTGGCCTGATTAAGTCATTCATAGCGGCATCTATAATGATAAATCTTTTATCAATACCCTGTTTCACATAGATTACTTTGGTGATGAGATTTCCGCAATTTCCGACTATGGAACGCCCTGGCTCAAACCCTAATTTATATTCTGTATTCTTAAATATGCGCTCAACCATCTTGCCATATTCAGTGAAATCAGGATGCATGATCTCCTCATAATCAATTCCAAAGCCGCCACCTAGATCAAGGCAGGGCACGTCAAATCCATTGCTACGAAGATGTCCAGCAAATCCAAGCAGCTCATTATAAGCAGTTTCAAAAGGGGCAAGGTTTCTTAGCTGGGAGCCGATATGAACCGCAAGGCCAGATGGGGTAAGGTTAGGGTGGGCGGTGATTTGCTCATAATAGGATTCTGCCTGACCATCGGTTAGCGCAAGCCCAAATTTTGTGCTGTTCTGTCCAGTTGATATTTTCTCATGGCTACCTGGGTCAACATCAACATTAACCCTGAGTGCAATAGAGCATTTCAAGTTGTTGGAGGCCGCAAGCGCTGCAATTCTACCCAACTCTGCACCTGATTCAATATTGATTTGTCCAACCCCAAGATGCATGGCTAACAGCAATTCATCATCTGTTTTCCCAACACCTGAGAATATAATGTCTTTTGGATTAATATGAGCCGTTAGAGCGCGCTGAAGCTCACCGCCTGAAACAATATCTGCGCCGGCGCCTGCTGTGTGTAACAATGATAATATTGCGATGGAAGAATTAGCCTTAACAGCAAAATGAACCTTACTATCAAGGTTTGATACTGCTTTTTGAAACGCCCTGAAATTCTTTAAAATCTGATCTCCATCATACACATATAATGGGGTGCTATAACGCTCTGCAAGGTTCATTAACGCCTCACCATCAAGTATGCCATGGCCGGGAATGATTTCAGAGGTATCAGTATGTGATAGTGCCATGATGCCAGCCTTCAGCGTGTAATAATATTAATCTAAAAGTTGATTTTGTGCGATTTCTGAGGGGCGTTGAGGCGTACCTCTCTTGCCGCAGGCAGTTTGTACCATCACAAGGCTACATATCAAACATAAGAATATAACACTTCTCATCACATCATCCTATTCATGCTCGTCATTTAGATTAAATCTAATCGCAGCCTCTGCCAATCTTAATTTAACGTCACTAGCAGCTGTTCCGCCAAAGCTAGAGCGTGCATTACATGCATTATCTATTTTTAGCACAGAATATACATTTTCATCTAACAGCGGCTCTATCGATTGCATTTCAGTTAGGCTTAAATTTTCTAACGCGCATCCGCGCTCATCAGCTAAAGCCACCAGAGTGCCACTTATATGATGCGCATCACGAAATGCCTTGCCCAAATTACGCACCAGAAAGTCTGCAAGGTCTGTTGCTGTTGGGTGCCCTTTTTGAAGCGCATCTCGCATAGCAGCTTTATTAATACTCATATCAGCAATCATACCAGACATTGCTGCAATACTTATTGAAAGCGTTTTTGTTGTGTCAAATAAGGGCTCTTTATCTTCTTGCATATCCTTGCCGTAAGCAAGAGGCAGGCCTTTTAGGATAGTTGCTAATGAGATAAAATGACCCATTATTCTGCCTGGTTTTGCCCGTATCAGCTCAGCCGCATCTGGGTTTTTCTTTTGTGGCATTATTGACGAGCCAGTGGTGAATTCATCTGACAGACGAATAAAATTAAATCGATCTGTTGACCAAATCACAATTTCTTCGGCAAGTCTTGATAAGTGGATAGCACAAATTGTGGCGGCACTTGTAAATTCCAACGCAAAATCGCGAGCCGAGACGGCATCAAGTGCATTTGGCATCGGCCTGTCAAAATCAAGGAGCTTGGCAGTTAAATGACGGTCAATTGGAAACGAAGTCCCAGCAAGCGCTGCAGCCCCAAGTGGGGATTCATTAACGCGCTTTCTGCAATCTTGTAATCTTTGCCTATCTCGTCCGATCATTTCAATATAGGCAGCAAGATGAAACCCAAAGCTTATCGGCTGTGCGGTTTGAAGATGGGTGTATCCTGGCATAAGCGTCTTGGTATTTTCTTCTGCTTTTTTAAGTAGGTTTTTCTGTAGCTGTTGTAATCCAACATCGAGCTCATCAATCTGGTTTCTTAAATAAAGTCTAATGTCAGTTGCAACCTGATCATTTCTAGAACGAGCTGTATGTAGACGCTTTGCGGGATCCCCGATTAATTCAGAAAGTCGTGTTTCGATGTTCATGTGAATATCTTCAAGCTCGACGCTAAATGAAAATGCACCGCTTGCAATTTCCATGTGAATCTTATCAAGACCTTGTTGAATGGCTTTTAAATCGTCAGGGCTAATTATGTGCTGCTTTTCAAGCATTTGCGCATGCGCTTTTGACCCTTGTATATCCTCAGCGTAAAGCGCTTTATCAAATGTAATAGAGGCATTAATTTCTTGCATTAAATCAGACGGGCCGCCTCTAAATCTGCCGCCCCAAATAGATGATTTATGTTTGTTTTCTTCTGACATGCACTAGTATCTTTCTTTTTGCACGTGTTATAGAATAGAAATGAAAAAGAATCAGCCTAAAATTAACACAAGCAGAAGAAGGTTAT
>JAACDT010000165.1 GCA_009936885.1 Alphaproteobacteria bacterium | reverse complement strand
TTTGCCATCCCAGATATAACCAAATTCTTGTTTGACCAAATCATGGAAGTCTTCTGGTGTTTTGGACATCATCATGAATGAAAGGCCAAGTATCTGCCATTTCTCAAGCAGGTCTTTTCTCTGTTCTTCTTGCATTTAGCTGCTCCCATTCTAGAACTCTTCATACTCAGGCTTTGTTATGCTTCACGAAGATACAGAGCCGCACGGGATGAGTGCGCCCCCCGCTTACCAGTCTGTAGCAATTTGATTGCACCCAGTTTCTCAAGCCTCTTCATAATGGGCTTTACATCCTGCTTTGAGCAGTGACAGGTTTTTGCAGCTTTGGCTGTGGGCCAAGTAAACGTATCGCCTTTCGGATATTCACGCTTTATCTTACCCCACATGAAATAGAGGTTCTTATCGTCATCATCTAGTATGGCTGCTTCTACTCTGTCTAATTTAAGATGCTTTTCAACCTGCCTATCAAGAAATTTCCAGATAGTCTTTATCTGACCATCAGTGAATTTATCTGCATTATGCCGGAATACCAGCTGTGTTAGTTGGTCAAGGAATATCTCGTCACTCTTACCTCTATCAGCTATGTATTTTGCTACTTGTCGGGCCTCTTTAAACAAGTCTGCGTTATCAATGAAATCTTCACCAAGTTGTTCAAGCTGATGGGCAGCTTGTGATGTGCGATTTTTGGCATCTCTTAGTGCCTTGCCTAATTTACGAGTTTTTAGCAGCTTGTTAATGGCCTCATAGAAATTATCCATTGATTGGTAAGTGCCATCCGATACCAGCTTTAATATCTGCTCATGACACTGCTTCTTATTATCTGTGTAGTGGTCATGCCAATATCCCCATTTCTGGCTATATGCATCGAAGTAATCGTAATGCTCTTTGTGCTTACCTTTGAAGACGACAGCCTTAATCGCTTGCCATTCAAGAAATCGAATACAATAGTCAGGATGGTCAAAGTATTTAGGTGTAATATTTGTCATAAAGTTCCCCTTTCATGTTGCGCACAAGTAATCACATATACGGTATTGCTCATGTCATTGTTGGGGGTATTGATGTAAGTTGGTCGATGGCTACATTAAATCAAAATACAGGCGTGCGCACAAGTTAAAAACAGTACGTATATGTACTACTATACTACATTGTAGTAGTAGATTGTTCAATATGGTTCAGAACCATATTTTATTTGTTAATACATTTAAGTGTACACCTAGATGCAACACTATAAGTGTCATTAACAATCTTAATAAATATTTACAGCTGTATACTGGGTACAATAAAGCTCTTCCCCTTGTAATAATTACCTATGTGTTTAGTCCGCATTGTCGTGGACTTTCAATGACGCTTTTTAACTCACATGGTATATCAGTAAGGCTATTGCACTAAAAACTCATGTGAGTGATTATAGTCAGCCGAATATGTACGGCGACTAATTGGGCTAATGGTGTTTAGACGGTGAGGTTGAGCTATAAATGCTTAGGCTATTGGCAAACGGTGTTATCGCATTTTTTGTTCTTTGGACATTTGCGGTATCAATTGCGGAATTTCTTGGCGTGACGATACACTTTCCCTGGATCGTTACGGGAGCAGACGAAATACCTTTGCATCGATTGAAAATCCTCAGAATAGCAATTCTTTTAACCTTTGCTCATTATGGAGTGCTTCACCTTTTTGGAAAAAATCAAGAATATTTGCCAATTCATTTTATCAGTCAATTTCTGTTCTATCTTGTTTTATCAGGTGGAATAATAATGTACAAAATTGACGTGCCTGTTTTGGAATATGGGGTTCTATTGGTATTCACAATTGTGTGGCTTTTAACAATAATAGCAGCCAAGCCACTAATCCGGGACTATTTTAAAAACAAGTGAAGCGACTAATCACTTTCCCAGTTAACTGTCATCAGCTGTTGGACTCCCACACAGAGCGATTAGCAATGTTTAGGTACCGGTTTTTGTGATTCATTTAAATGCTGCAGCCCGTCAGTGACACTGTATGGGCGATTAAAATGGTTAACAGCTATTTTAGCTAGACTGTGGTCTTAGCTGTAATAATATACGCGTATATGGCCTATTGCGCACGCATGGGGGTGTATTAATACTCTATGTTAATGAAAATTTATTGAACGCCTGAGTGTTTGCTAAAGTGTCCATCCCATTTAAGAGCCAAGAGCAGTAAAAGAACATGATTTACCTTCATAAAATATTGCCTCTTATCACAGCGCCAATTGCTATTGTCGTGTTTTTTTTGGTCATAGGTGCAGTCAAAAGGAAGCCAGTATTTTCAGCATCTGGTTTGCTTGTTTTGCTTGCATTTTCAAACCCTATTTTTGCAGACTGGACAATTAGACAGGCAGAAAAACCATTTGTGCCAATCAAGATAGCCGCTTTGGACAAATCAGATTTTGTTGTTGTGCTTAGTGGTGCTGTTGCACGTTTTGAGAATGCCTTGAATATTCCAGAACAGAGTAAAGCAGATAAAATGATAGTTACCGCTGGAAAAACTCCTTGGGAAAAAAAGCTAGATAGTGATGGACATCAATACATAAAAATTGCAAATCAACGAGGCATAAGGGTAGAAAAAATAATGATAACGGGGGTTGTTCATAACACTGAGCAAGAGGCAATGGAAATTAAAAAAATGATACCAATCGGCTCCAAATTAACGTTAGTTACATCGGCCGTCCATATGACAAGAGCTAAAATGTTGTTTGAAAAATCTGGTTTTCAAATTATTGCATTTCCGATAAAATTTTATTTAGGGCATAAGATAACACCTATGAGTTTTATACCATCTGCGTTGGCACTGCATAGAAGTTCAAACATTTTTCGTGAATTCCAAGGGCGGTTGTTTTATTGGTTGAAACACTCTGTTTAATGACTTGATGAGCGCAGACAAGTATATCAAAATTATGGCTAGTGAACTACACTCATATGTACAGATCAATGTCATACAGCCATCATCAGGCTCACAAACACCTGAGATACAAGGTGATGCGACAAGATTTCTAGTTTGCGTTCAATGACTCTAGGTGACTCACTCCGAGTCATTAGCAAT
>JAACDT010000164.1 GCA_009936885.1 Alphaproteobacteria bacterium | reverse complement strand
TCACAACAGGAAAGATTGATAATGCGGAGAATGTGAAACTGTACAGAGATGAAGCACTTGAAATGCTTATTGATGAAACATTAAAAATCCAGGCTGGGCTTTCTTTGAATCCTGAAGCACTTACACAAGCCACAACAACAGCGCGTGCTTTCTTTGAGAATATTTATGCTGATGAAATTCTGAGTGCAACAGAACGGCTTCAAGCGGCAGGAATTCGAGCTTCCACCGCACTTGACCAAATTAAAGCAGATATTGTCTGGACAGGGGTTTTAACGCAGAAGTTCCGGCGTCAATTTGCACAAGTTGATACACTTGCAAATGCAGAAAGAAAGAAAATTTTAGCGGACTTGTCTGCTCCTCTATATAAAATTTCTGAGATTGTTTTGATGCCTATCCCATCAAGACCGCTCGCAAAAACCCACGAACTTGTCGAACAATTGGAAAAAGCGATAAGTGATGGCGCAGACTTTAATGCAATAGCGGCTCAATATTCTATGTCAGGAAGTTCAAAAAATGGGGGCAGTATTGGCTGGGTGCAAGCAAAAAAATTACCCTCAGACATTCTGCAAGCAATTGAAAATACGAGGCTTTCAGGAAAAAATATCGTTTTATTAAAATCTGAGGATTTTTCTTATATTTTCAAATTAGAAGGCTATCGAAAATTTGGGTTCAACGATCCAAGGCTTGATACAGTTTCAATGGCGCGTGCAGTACTCATGCTTCCCCCAAATATTTCTGCAGAAGCAAAAGATGCTCAAATTTCAAAATTGAGAAACCAAACAGCAAAAATTAATGGCTGTGATGCTTTGAGAAAATATCATTTATCTCTGGGCAGTCAGGTTCTTGGGCAAATTAATAATATTGTGATGGAAAAGTTAGAAAATTCATTTCAACAATTAGTTCTTGACCTTAAGGTAGAAGAGGTGAGCGATGTGATACAAACAGCTGATAATGAGTTGTCAGTATTCATGATTTGTAGTCGCGTAAAAAAAACACCTGACATTCCATCTTTAGAAAAACTGAAAGAAGCGGAATTTAATAAATTATATTCAGTGCTAAGCCTTAGATATCTGATGCGGCTAAGACGCGCTGCCAGTATCGAAATAAAAACCGAATGAGTACGTTATCAAGTCCCAAAACACCCGTAATTGTGACGCCAGGCGACCCTTCTGGAATTGGGCCTGAGATAACGCTAAAAGCGGCTCTTACATGTAAAACACCCTTTGTGGCAATCGCAGATCCAGAACATATGGCAAAATTATCAGGTGAACTTGGATTGAACTTGGACATAAGTATATGGCAGCCAGGACAAAAATTAGACAAGCAATATCTATCTATTTTCCCGCATCGATGGCCAGCGGATGTGGTTTCAGGACATCCAAATGACGCAAATAGCGCCTCAATTTTAGGTGCTATTGAACAGGCGGTAATCCACGTGCTCGCAGGTGATGCATCCGCATTGGTAACAAACCCGATGAACAAGTATGTGTTATATAAAACAGGTTTTACCTATCCCGGGCATACAGAGTTTCTAGCCTCCTTATCGCAGCACAGAAAACATCCTGTCATGATGTTAGCAAATGATTTTTTGCGGGTAATCCCAGTCACTATTCATAATCCTGTATCCGAAATCTCAGAACGGCTTACGCCTGAGTTACTCTATAAAACAGCGATAGTGGCACAACAGGACTTAACAAACCGCTTTGGAATAGAATATCCCAGAATAACGGTTTGCGGATTAAACCCCCATGCAGGAGAACAAGGCATGCTTGGTAATGAGGATATCACTATAATCAAACCTGTACTATCACAACTTTTATCTGAGGGGGTGAATGTCACAGGCCCTTTCCCCGCTGATAGCCTGTTTCATCAATCAGCGCGCAGTAAATATGATTGTGTGCTTGGCATGTATCACGACCAAGTTCTACCTGTCGTTAAGGCTCTGGATTTTATGAAAACCGTAAATATCACACTTGGGCTTGATTTTATCCGCACCTCTCCTGACCATGGTACCGCGTATGATATTGCTGGAAAAAATAGGGCTAAACCTGACAGTTTAATTGCTGCTATCGACTATGCCAGAATACTTAGTCACAAAAGCGTAGACCCTGCCAGTATCAGCAAATAGGAAACGCTATTCATGCAAGACCCGGTAAGCCAGCTTCCCTCTATTAGACAAACGCTATCCAAACTTGACTTCAGAGCGAAAAAATCACTTGGTCAAAATTTCCTGCTTGATACTTATATTACAGACAGGATAGCTCA
Source organism: Alphaproteobacteria bacterium (assembly GCA_009936885.1). Lineage (GTDB taxonomy): Bacteria > Pseudomonadota > Alphaproteobacteria > Puniceispirillales > Puniceispirillaceae > UBA5951. Next base: position 562 of record JAACDT010000164.1, on the reverse strand, counting down.
GGCAGCAACGCCATTTGAAGGTAGTGTTATTGAAATTGGCCCAGGGCCTGGCGGGCTTACACGCTCTATATTGCTGCAAGGAGCACCCCACCTCATAGCCATTGAAAAGGACAAACGTGCTGTTTTCTATTTAGAGGAGTTACAACAAGCCGCCGGAACAAGGCTTGCCTTAATGGAAGCAGATGCATTAACACTTCCAGTATGGGAGTTAGGCCAGCAACCAAGGCAAATCATTGCAAATCTACCCTATAATATTTCAACGCAGTTATTAATTCAATGGCTAGAACATGCGCCAGCATTCACCAAAATGACGTTAATGTTTCAAAAAGAAGTAGCAGAACGCATTGTTGCTAAACCTGGTGATGGTAATTTTGGCAGGCTATCGGTTCTATGCAACTGGCTTACTTTTTCTCAGATCCTATTTGAAGTGACAGCATCCGCATTTTCCCCTCCTCCCAAAGTCACATCAGCAGTTATACAGCTTATTCCGCGGCAAAAGCCTGAATTTGATTGCTCTTTAAAACATCTCGAAAAAGTAACACAAATTGCGTTTAATCAGCGC
>JAACDT010000163.1 GCA_009936885.1 Alphaproteobacteria bacterium | reverse complement strand
GGGTTCAGCGCTGAAGCAATACAATCGATGATCACAAGTTACGAGTTTGATGAAGAAACTTTCGATGCGTTCAAAGAGTGCTTATCTAATTATTTCCCGAATATCGAAATGGGTGACTTAGACACAGGCGATTACTAGGTCTTTCATTTTATCCAACGATAATCTCATAAAACATACTTTTTATGACATTATAGCGTAACCCAATGTATTTATTGAAATAATCATATGCGCCATTTTTGGTAGGAAAGCCAATATCTCAGAAAATATAATAGTAGAACATAAACTATTAGATTTTCGGAGGTCCTACATGAAACAGGCTATGACACTCACAGACGCTCAGCAAAAGCGAGTGCTGCAGTATTGCGCAACACGACGTCACCCCACAAGAGACAAGACAATCGTGCTGTTTTCACTGCACACTGGGCTTCGCGCTATGGAACTGGCAACGCTAAAGCTTGGCGATGTGTTTGATGAAGATGGAAGCGTGAAACCCCAGTTCCAACTTGCACAACGAAATACCAAGGGCGGCAATGCCAGAACAGTGTTCGTCAACACAAAGCTTCGCAAAGCGCTCAAAGACTATGGTGAACAGAGTAATCTAACACAGTCTGGACGCGCCCTATTTCCAAGCCAAAAAGGTGGGCACTTTTCGGCCAACACCATGTGTCAGCTGTTCTTAGACATCTACAAAGCTTGTGGCTTTGAGCATGCAAGCTCCCACAGTGGCCGAAGGACATTCATAACTAAACTGGCTAACTCAGGCGTAAATGTGCGTTTGCTGGCCGCTCTAGCTGGGCATCAGCATATTTCCGTCACACAGCGCTACATAGATGTGAATGATACACAGCTCGCGAACGCTGTGGAGTTGCTGTAATGGCCAAGCAAAAAGCCAGAGCTGTTGAAAAGCAGCTTCATAGAGCACTTAAACAACGCGAATGGCTCAAGAAGAATTTGCCAAACTCAAAGCAGTTAAGAGCTTGTGAAAAGGAGATACTCGTCAAGCGCACAACTTTATTGGTAAACTACAGATCTTTGACCTCCTAAAGGCAAAATCTTACGAACGTGGTTTATGTGAAGTTTAAAAAATATCAATTTTTGTGCTGTAAAGTGATATTTAACTAGCAATTAGAGGTTTAACAAAGAAAACGATTACAACATCAATTATTAGGTTTCTTGAGGGTTAAACGCCTGACCATCGTAGCCCCGTCCTCGCCATGCTTTTGCAACAAACCGACCTGGCGTTAGGTTAACAAGCTTTTGGATGGCTGACCAAACTCCGGCTGAATATGTATTTTGCTCGAAATAATGCCAGCTTCCTCTTGGGAAAATGCCAATTTCGCCACGATTAGCAAATTCAAGAATCCCACAATTTATAGGCTTTTATCCTTTTAAGAAGCACTCTCAATCTTCGTCGTAGTTTCGAATGCAGTAGGAGAAGACTTTGTTTTCACGCATCATTACTTGTGAAAACCCACTTTCGATTTCAGTAAAAAATTTACCAGTAGCAACACACATTATTTTTACAGACCAGTTATCGTAATTTGAACGTTCGTCGAAATTTTCGATTAAATCTGTTTCATACCATTCATTATTGGTAAGGCTGCATGATCCATCCAATATATAATCAGCAAGCTTGAATGCGAATTCGATTGGTTTTTCTTCTTTGCAACGCTGGATAAATGATATGCCTTGGTCAAGACTGTCAGAGTTATATTCGACTAACCAATCTCCTTCAGCATCAGATACCCAATATTCGGGCAATTCGTCGCCATTCCAAGACTGTGGTTCGTCATTGTCAAAATTCTCATATAGATCTCGTGCTATGGATGATCCATCAACCTTATTAATGACGTAATATATAAAGAAATTACTAGCATGCAGGAGCTGCCATGCAACGAATTCACGTACTGAAACAGTAGCCTCAGATTTATCGTCTTTAAAAATCAGATCGATATGATTGCTTGTTGGGACAAATATGCCCCCCCATTCTGAGCGCTCAAATAAATGTTCCCAGCCTTCAACTGGATCACCATCTTCTGTTTCGTGCATTAGTGGGTTATCAAAAATCTCAGCAAAATGTGTCACATGCGAGAATTCTGCGCCACGCTCCATCGCTTTAGACATAATATCAAAATTCATAACTATTCCCTTCTTGATCTGGATTTATCTATCAGCAAGCTTCTCAAACTCATCCCGCGACAACTCATACCTTTTGCCTGTGAGCATGTCTTTCTTCAATCGCGGCGTCAAATGACTATAGTGACGCTCTATCATCTGTATTGAAGTGCCCATCTGAATAGCGAGTGTATGGATGTCCATGCCATCTTTCAGCAGAGCAAATGTCGCATCTGTGTGTCTGAGGCTGTAGAGCGTGCGAGCCTGGCCTGTCCTCGGACAAATCAACAGTTCGTTCTCTTTGAGAAAATTTCTAAATGTTTGGTGAAGAGCATTAGTGACTGTTCCATCTCTTAAACGGAACACAGGCAGATCTATTCGCTGCTTTAGTAATTCTTCAAACTCTAGATGCTTTATGTCCTCTGAGCGCTCATGGATGCGCTTGAGATAATTGATAGTGCCAGACCTACAGATAATATCTCT
>JAACDT010000162.1 GCA_009936885.1 Alphaproteobacteria bacterium | reverse complement strand
GAAGTAGTCTCTAGTGCACTCGACCATGGATTTTCCTCTTTCAAAATAAAGGTTGGCTTCGGCTCAGAAGTTGACCAAATGGGATTGAGTAAAGCCCGTGAATTGATTGGTGACGCTCACCAACTAATGATTGATGCAAATCAAGCCTGGGTTTTGCCAACTGACGCAGCAAGAAATATAAATGTATTGAGCAGATTTAATCTGAAGTGGGCTGAAGAACCAATTCGTGCGAACTCCTCATTATCGGATTGGCGCGCGCTTAAAAAAAATATTGACGTGCCAATAGCCGGTGGAGAAAATCTTGGTGATTTGGAAACAGTAAATGCCTATCTGCAAAATGGTGTCTTTCGTTGCATGCAACCAGATATTGGGAAAATAGGCGGTTTTACTGGGCTTATTCGTATTTTAGATACTCATCTTGGTACCTCACTGCAGAACAGCATTTACTGTCCACATTGGTTGGGGGGTGCTATTGGGCTAGCGTCCTCTGCCCATTTATTGACGATTGCGGGTAATACGGGTCTATTAGAGGTGGATGTAAACGAAAACCCTATCCGAGAAAACCTTTCGGATTGGGATTTCAGTCCGTCAAGCGACGGAAAAATCAAATTACCGGAAGGACACGGCCTAGGTGTAGTGCCAGATTTGTCAGCATTGAAGTCACAAAATGTAGAAGTGAGAATAATTTCAGAGTAATTTAAGTGTAAAAAAGCAAGAGTGAGGGAGACATGAATTTACTAATCAGATTTTTGTCAGTTATCAATATGGTGCAGTTAAGTGCATTCCGTTGGGGAGCAATGTTCCTAGTGCTTTCTATTGCTGTAATTGTTTCCGCCAGCGTATTTTTTCGCTATGTCCTGAATGATAGTTTATCTTGGTCAGAAGAATTAGCTAAATACGCCATGTTGTGGTTAGTTTTTTTGGGTTCTCCCATTGCACTTCGGTTGGGTGTGCACCCAAATATCGAAATTATCATCTCTAAATTTCCCAAAAAAATCACTCAAATAATTCTTACTATCACGCATTTATCCGTCTTCATTTTTTGTGCTTTCTTGGCATTAAAAAGTCACGATTTTGCTTGGAATGGAAGGACGCAGGTAGCTATCTCGGTTGGGGATATATCAAGGTACTGGTTTTTCGTTTCCATCCCCTTGGGAATGGCCAGTATGGCTCTTGTGTCTCTGCAGCAATTCTTGGAGGATGCAGCAGATCTTTTCAGCGCAACCCCAATAAAAAAGGATGAGTTTGTTACTAAACATCGTCCAATTTTAGAAGAATTTTAAATATGTTCATATCATAGTTCCATTTTGGAGGGCTTAAGATGATACCTGTAACATTTATATGGATAATGCTTGTCTTGATATCCGTTGGCATGCCGATTGTTTTCGCTCTAGGAGCCGCGCCAATGATAGGATTGATAATAGCCGACAAAGAATTCTTCTTGGCTATCATCGCTCAAAAGCTTTACATAGGTATCAATCAATTTCCGTTGCTTGCTATTCCCATGTTTATCCTCGCTGGGGAAATTATGAATGTTGGAGGCATTACAGAACGTTTAGTATATTTCGCCAGAGTCCTTGTTGGCCATTTGAGAGGTGGTCTTGCTCATGTTAATGTCGTTTCATCAATTTTCTTCGCAGGTGTAAGTGGTTCTGCTGTGGCAGACACTTCCGCATTAGGTTCGATGTTGATTCCAGCAATGGAAAAACAAGGCTATTCTAGAAAATTTTCAGCTGCAGTAACAGCGGCCTCATCGGTTATTGGGCCAATCATTCCGCCAAGCATAATTATGATCGTTTATGCGTACATAATGGAGATATCTGTTGCCGCATTGTTTCTCGCAGGGGTCGTGCCAGGGTTGCTTACCGGTGTTGGCTTAATGACAATGGTGTCCATAATTGCGCGGCGCCGCGAATACCCGGTTGCTGATAGGTTTCCGGGAATCCGTGTCGCTGCAAAAGCAGGGCTTAATGCATTTTGGCCATTACTCACTCCATTTATTATAATAGGCGGCATACTTTCGGGGGTTTTTACTCCCACGGAAGCTGCAGGAGCTGCGGTAGTTTACGCGATTATTTTGTGTTTGTTCATGAAAAGCCTGCCGCTTACAAGGGTCAAGAATATGCTTTTTCGGACAGCTATATCATCAAGTGTAATCCTGATGGCGGTTGGGATGGCAACTGTTTTTGCTTGGATTGCAACGCTGTCAGGTGTACCTAAACTTTTAACAGCATTTCTGTTTGAATATACTGATAATAAATACACAGTATTGCTGATGATTAACCTGATCCTCATAGTCATTGGCATGTTTCTTGACGCTGGCCCCGCAATTCTGATTTTGGGACCAATTCTCACACCAACTGCGCTTGCTGTGGGTGTAGACCCGTTGCATTTCGCTATTATTATGTGTGTTAACTTAACAATCGGACTTGCAACTCCGCCAATGGGACTAATTCTTTTTGTTGCATCAGCAGTAAGCCGTGAACGTATCGAATCTGTAGTATCAGAAATGTTGCCATTCTACATCGTTCATATCGCTATCATAGTTTTGGTGACCTACTTTCCAGCGGTCTCAATGACAGTGCCAAGATTGCTTGGTTATGGATAAGAACAGCTTTTATGGTCAAACTCGTTTACAAAACACGATTTGAGTGCAATCATTTTCTTCTACAGTGTAAAAATTAGGAGGAAAGCTATGAAAGTATTATTTCGCAAGACAATAATAGCGTCCCTTTTGGCTATATGCTTACCAGCGGCTTCTTTTGCTGCTGAATATACAATAAAGTATGGCCATGTGGGTCCAGTAACATCTGACGACCAAGTTCCTGGAGAGTTTTTAAAGTCCTTTTTAGAAGCTAGGTCTAATGGCCGCATAACTGTCGAAATTTATCCTGGAGCCCAACTTGGTAACTTCCGCGATATGATTGAGCAGGTGCAACTTAATACACTCGAGTTAACTCATACTACGGTTGGTGGAATAGCCAATTTCTGGCCTGAATTACAGGTTACGGACATTCCCTATATGATGAATGGCGACTCAATTGCGGAGCACATCGCGCAAAGCTCTTTCTTTGATGAAGTGCGTGATGAAATTCTAAAGGCGACAGGTAATGTACGTCTTGTAGCTGTTGGTAACACAGGCCGTTGGCGTAATTTCTTTACCACGAAAAAACTTATAAAATCAGCTGCGGATATGAAAGGTGTGAAGATGAGAACCATCAACTCACCATTGCAGATTGAGTTTATTAAAGCACTCGGCGGAAATCCCACACCGGTTGCCTGGGGAGAACTTTACACTTCACTACAAACAGGAGTAGTAGAGGGCACAAAAAATGCAGCTACAGATATCATTCCAACAAAAATGTATGAAGCTGTGAAGTATGTAACACTTGACGAACACGCTTATTTGTTTGGTTTTTGGTGGATGTCTGACTCATGGTTGCAGAGCCTTCCTGCTGACTTGCAAGACTTGGTTATTGATGGTGTTCAGCAAGCCTCGATGATTCAGTCTGATTGGAACAAGGAGTATGATTCCCGTGCTCTCGCAGAGTTCGTTGGCTTTGGTGGTGAAATATATGTTCCATCTCCAGAAGAAAAGGCAACTTTTGTCGCAGCTCGCGATAAAATGAAAGTTTGGTTTGCAGACAAATATGGCGATAAATGGCTTAAGAAATTTGAAAAAGCCGTTGCCGAGGCTGAAGCTGACCTCGCTGACAGAAACAATCGTGTCATAGGCCGCTAAATCTTAACCGATGATCATTATCATTGATTTTTGAAGGGCCTGTGAATTCACAGGCCCTTTTTTACAGACTGTCATAAATCATATTTTTACAGGTAATGTGAAATGTTTGAAGGAAAAACAATTATTGTTACAGGCGCTTCTGGCGGAATAGGCGTTCCATTAGTTAAACGCCTGCTCTCTCTCGGTGCTCGTGTCATAGCTATAGATATTAACCCACAGGGCGCCAATATTTTGAAATCTGCATGTACTGATACCAGTCGACTTATTTATTATTGCTCTGGCATGGACGACGAGAATACCTGTACCACCCTCCTTAAAAAAGAGACAAGAATTTATGGATTGGTTCATTTGGCAGGCATATTTATACCTGACAATATGGTGCCTGGTGATGTTAAAAATATCTTCGACCCTGTGATGGATGCCAACATCCGTAACATCTACATGCTTTATGCAGAAGCGCGTAAAGCGATGTTAAAGGAACCTTCTTCGCGTTTAATTCTAGTGAGCTCATTAGCCTTTCGCAGGGGAGCTCCACATCATACTGCTTACAGCGCAGCAAAAGGAGCATTGGTTGGTATGGTACGCTCGCTATCGAGAAAAGAGGCGCCGAACATCCTCGTAAATGCTGTAGCGCCAGGGTTCATTGATACATCAATGCCTCAAAAGATAATTGCTAAACGCGGGATCGAAACCGTGCTCGGTGAAATTCCTATGAAACGCCTTGGCACCCCTGATGAAGTTGCAAGCGTTATTCAATTTTTACTTAGCCCCGACTCAGCATATGTCACAGGTCAGGTAATAAATGTGGATGGAGGAATTGTATGCAACTAGAGTGTCCAAAAGGTCGACGGTTCTTAATGTTGGATGCAGCTGACAACGTAGTCACCCTATTAGACGAAAAATCAGAAATCCAGTGCTTAGATAACGGAATGGTCATTAACGGTAACATACCATTTGGTCATAAGATTAGTCTGCTTCCTATAGCTAGGGGGGACGCTATCATCAAATATGGTGTGAGAATTGGCGTTGCGACAAGTTTCATTGAAAAGGGCGAGCATGTTCATGTCCACAACTGTGAATAATAGTGAGCTTTTTGATTATTCCCAGAGCCTAAGGTGGTATGGCTTTCAACGTTCTGATGGCAGAATAGGTGTCCGCAATCATCTTATTGTTCTGTCTACAGTTGCATTAACTGACTGGCTTGCATCTACCATTGCTGCAAGTGACCAACACATAATTTGTGTCTCTGGAGGCTTTTCTCGTGGATTACAAAAAACTGATGAGGATGTTCTTTTTGACTTCATTACAAGTATACTGGCTCATCCGCATGTTGGCGCAGCACTCGTAATTACGCATGATGCATCTTCCTTAGAGCTGATAAAAAAAGAGGTGCAAGCAACAATTCCAATAGAATATTTAGCTTTCATGAACAGCAATGGGCGAAAGCAGGCTGTGACTGATGGAATTGAGAAAATGCAATTTTTAGCCGACCAGCAGCAAAAATTACAACAGAGCCGTTCAGAAGTAAATCTAAGTGGCCTATCGCTAGCACTCGAATGTGGTGGTAGCGATGTTTCGAGCAGCATTTGTGCAAACCCTATTATTGGCGATATTACGGATCTTACTGTGAAAAGTGGCGGATCAGCTATTGTTTCTGAGACATCAGAATTCATTGGTGCAGAAACAATTTTTAGCGACAGGGGCCCATCTCACGAGACAAGACAAGCTATCCTAAACTTCATTGATTATCGTTCTGGGCTTATCATGAAAGATAGTGGGAAAGATTACCGTGGTACAAACCCTACTAAGGAGAACATCGATGGTGGTCTGACTACCTTGATTGAAAAATCTATGGGCGCTGTTAGCAAGACAGGAACTGCGGATTTTTCTTCCGCACTTAGTTTTGGGAAGTCCCCTTCTGGACAAGGGTTACACTTTATGGATACGCCCTTCTTTAGCCCTACATCACTGACTGGCATGATGATGGCAGGCTGTAATCTTGGTTTATTTGCTATGGGTGTATTTAACCCAACAAGCAATCTCCTTTGCCCAATAATAAAAATCTGCGGAAACCCGGAAACCTTGCGCTTTTGGCGTGATGAAATAGATGTTGAGCTAGAAGATTATTTCACTGGAAAACTTGACCGTTGTGCTGCTCAAATAGCTACACTCTCGATAATCAATAAGGTTTTTAATGGACATCAGACAGCATCAGAAGCACTTCGTGAGGGACAGTTTATTCTACCTAGGCTAAAGGATGCATTATGAAAAAGGAACGTCTGTTAATCGTTACTGGAGGAAACCGAGGAATCGGGAGACAAATTGCACTATCGGCGTTGGATGATGGTTGGAAAGTAGCTATAAGTTATAGTCTAAACCAGAAATTAGCTTCTGACATGGAAAAAGCTTCTAATGGTCGAATAAAAGCCTTTCCTTTGGATGTTACCGACTCCAAAAGTATTTCGGATTTCTTCAAAAAGATTGTCCAAGAAATGGGGCCAGCAGATGCTCTTGTCACAGCTGCAGGGATCGATAACGGAGAAAGGCCTGTAACAGAAGTCGACTATGAGTTTGTTATGTCCACAATGAAAGTCAATGTAGTAGGCCTCATCCTGTGTTGTCAGGAATTTGCAAAGCAAGCGATGGATATTGGCAGACCGGGCATCATTGTTAATTTGTCATCTATGGCCGCAACCATTGGCGGCAGAATGCATAAAACTGTTTATGCTGCGAGCAAAGGTGCCGTGGACGTTTTTACAATAGGCGCTGCAAAGGAGCTTGCTCCACACGGTATTTCTTTATTTTCTGTTCGTCCGGGCGTTACAAGAACTGATATGACTGAAAATGCACTTACAGATACAAAAACTAGATTAGAAATTGAGGCATCAATCGCTTGTGGTTCAGTAGCCGAAACCTCTGATATCGCAACTCCAGTAATAAATTTAATTTCAGGAAATTTTAACTACGCCAGTGGCTCCATGCTTAATCTGGGAGGGGGAGGATTTGTGATATAAATGATAAATAAAACGAGAAAGCGTATATGGCTGGTGATTGGAGCAAGCCGAGATGGAATTGGTGCTGCGATTGCAAAAGCAGCAGTAAAACAGGGCGACCGTGTAATTATCACCGGGGCAGAAACTTCCCCGTTATCTATGCCAGATGGAGTGGAGACATATCACCAGCTTGATGTATGTAATACCGTTGAAATATCTGCTTTAGCAAAACAGTTTTCCAAAATAGATGTTTTGGTTAATTGTGCCGCGATTTCACGCCGCGATAATGAAGATGACATCGATATTTTCCGTCATGTTATCGATATCAATCTGATTGGCAATTTTGATGTCATAAAGACTTTTGAGCCAGCAATCATTGGTGCGAAGGGTACAGTAATCAATATTGCTTCTATGTATAGTTTTTTCGGTAGCCCAAAGGTACCTGCCTATGGAGCAAGCAAAGCTGGAATCCACCAGCTTACAAAATCAATGGCATTAAAATACGCGCCAAAGGGTGTAAGGGTAAATGCAATTGCACCAGGCTTTGTTGTCACCGAACAAACTCAAAAGGGACGTGATGACCAAGAACATTATAAAGCAGTCATTGATCGGACACCCTTTTCCCGATGGGGGAATCCTGATGATATTGCTGGACCAGCAATGTTTCTAGCTAGTGACCAAGCAGCATTTATAACGGGGCAAACGATTATTGTTGATGGAGGATATTCGATTGGCTGACAATGAGGCACTCTATGTTCTCCTTTTCAGAACGGCTAAATAAAAATTTGGGGTTTGAGTTATGAAAGCATCTATCGCTTTAATTAAAATTCTAAAGTCTGAGGGGGTAGATACTATTTTTGCCCTCTCAGGAAATCAAATAATGGTTCTATTTGACGCCTGCCTTGATGAGGATATCAGGATAATACATGTGAGGCACGAGGCTGCTGCAGTTTATATGGCAGAAGCATATGCAAGAATGACAGGCAGAATTGGTGTTGCGATGGTCACAGCAGGAGCGGGCCTTTGTAATGCAATAGCTCCTTTATTTACAGCAACTCAATCACAAACACCTGTTCTGTTGCTTAGTGGTGATTCCGAGGTAGAATTAGATGGAAAGGGAAGTTTTCAGGAAATGGACCAGGTAAAAATAACCTGTGCTCTGACTAAATACTCTGAGAGAATTAACGAGACAAAAAATCTCATTCCGAATGTTTTAAAAGCTATCAAATTTGCAAAAGACGGTGTTCCAGGCCCTACACACCTGGCACTCGCAGCAGATATCTTAAACACTGAACTAGCTGAACCATTTACTGATTTAAAGCAAAACTATAAAAGTGCTCGAGATGTAGAGGAACCCTCGGCAAGACTTATTAAGGCATTTGCGTCGGCTGAACAGCCATTAATTATCGTCGGTCCCTTCTTTGGGATGACCCATTTTGCAGAAAAACTAAAAGAACTAGAGACGCAGCTTAATGCGCCTGTGGTTATGATGGAGAGCCCCCGGGGCTTTAATGACCCAAGGCTTGGCAATATTAAATCAATGATTAACCTTGTTGATTTAGTAATTGTGGTTGGAAAACCGATAGATTTCACACTTTCATATGGGTCAGTTGAAGCCTTTAATGCAAATGCTGAATGGTTTGCTTACATTGGCAGCCATGAGCTTGTGACGAAAGCGCGTAACAACCTTGGTGATAGGTTGAAGGAAGCTGAAGATATTGGGCCATTAACTGCGATTGATATGCTTCAAAAACTGGCTTCTGAAAGAACCGGTGGCCGTAAATGGGTTGCCGCGCTGCGCAGAGCCATTGACCACCGTGATTTTTCTATTTTAGAAAACCAGACAAACCATGCCGAACTAAACTCTTTAACTTTCGCCTCTACGGTAAATACAATTTTGTCTTCTCGCGATGACGTCATTGCTGTTTCGGATGGTGGTGAAATTGGTCAATGGGTACAGTCTCTTCTAACCCGTTATCTAATTATGATTAACGGGACGTCGGGGGCTATTGGTGGCAGCTTGAGCTATGCCATGGCTATTAAACTTGCATACCCCGAAAAGCATATCTTAGCTTTTATGGGAGATGGTACTATTGGTTTTCATCTCGCTGAGTTTGAAACCGCAGTGCGTGAAAATCTTCCGGTGATAGTCGTAATAGGCAATGACCTCAAATGGAATGCTGAAGTTAGAATACAGGAGCAGCAGTTTGGGCCAGACAGGGTGTTTGCGTGTGGGCTAACTGATGCCCGATACGACGAGGTAGCCGTTGCACTTGGTGGCCATGGTGAATATGTTACTAATCTTGATGAACTCTCTGCTGCTTTTCAGCGAGCTTTTTTATGTAAAAAGCCAGCCTGTATAAATGTTCGAATAAATGGCTTGAACGCGCCAAGTTTTCCAAATGAATAAGCCGGCATCAATATTAGTAGCGGGGCGGGCGACAGTTGATCTAATTATGGAAATTGACCATTTTTCCGATCGTGGTGAAAAATTTAGAGCAAATGATTGCCGCTTTGTTGTTGGGGGCCCAGGAGCCAATGCGAGCATCGCGATGGCTAGATTTGGGGCACAGCCTCTACTCATCACCTATTTAGGTGATGATATGATAGGAAATTTTATTCGTCAGAGCCTGATTGATGAATCTGTAGATATGTCAATGAGTTTACTATCAGCAGGTACCCAGTCCTCAGTGTCTGCAGCATTCGTAGATAGTGGAGGTGAACGGCAGACATTCAATTTTCCAGGCAAAGGATTCACTGAGTTGTCAGAAACATTAAAATCTGACTATAGACCATGTGCTGTGCTAGCCGATAATCGACACCCAGAATTGACTAACTGGGCCATAGCGTTTGGTAAAAAACGAAACGTACCAATAATAATTGATGCAGAAGCACCATTTACAGAAAACCATGCTAATGGAGCAACTCACTTAGCTTTTTCAAGACAAGGATTGGATTCATTTGCTCCAAGTTGCGATATCGAGACAGGTTTGCGAAGGGCAGAAGATGTTACCGGCTGTTGGGTCTGTGTGACCGACGGGGAAAATGGAGTATGGTATCTTCAGAACAACGTGATAACTAATATCCCAGCATTTATTGTTAGAACTGTCGATTCTGTTGGCGCTGGTGACGTCTGGCACGGTATTTTTTCTCTTTGTTTAGGTGAGGAGATGAGCGAAGGTTCTGCTATCAAGGTTGCTAATGCTGCTGCCGCGATGAAGTGCAGAAAATTTGGAGGAATATCAGCTTCTCCTGATCGCCAGAGTTGTTATACTTTTATGGAGGAACATTGATATGCATTTATCACCTGGAAAGCTGCTCGGCATGCGCCGTCTAGCAGACAAAAAAGGCCTTTTCAAAATGGTGGCAGCTGACCAGCGCCCACCTATCAAAGAACCGATTGCTAAACATTTTGGCCTGCCGGAGGCTCCATGGGATGAAGTTGCTAAGTTTAAATTACAAATTGTGAGGCAATTGCAGGGACCAAGCTCAGCTATTTTATTAGATCCACATTTTGGTATACCTGCAGCGTTCGACGAGTTGGCCAGAGATAAAGGTTTGGTAGTGACGCTTGAAGATTCAATATTCAGGGAAAGCAATGCAGGCCGCTTTTCAAACAACATTGATCACTGGACAGTCAGTAAAATTAAACGGCTTGGTGGAGATGCAGTTAAAGTACTTGCTTGGTATAGACCAGATGCCTCACCCGAAAACATCGCTTTTCAAAAAGATTATGTGAGAAGAGTTGGTGCAGAATGTGCCCGTTTTGATATCCCGTTCCTGCTTGAATTACTTTTATATCCTTTGCGCAGTGAGTTATCTGGATCACACGGCTACATTGAAATGAAAGAGAAGGACAGCGACCTTGTATTGGCTTCTGTTGAAGAATTTGCAAAGCCTGAGTATGGCGTTGACTTATTTAAATTAGAAAGTCCCGTAAATGCCAACATGGTTGATGGCTCAGATAAGGTTCAGCAACTCTTTGACGAGATGGGTAGACTCGCAGGAAGACCTTGGGTGATGTTGTCAGCTGGCGCTGAAAAAAACTCCTTCCGTGATATCCTTTTGCACGCATTTAAAGCAGGAGCGTCAGGTTTCTTAGCGGGTCGGGCAATTTGGCAAGATGCTTTTTTGGCATATCCAAATTGGCAACAAATCATTGATGGTCTTGCTTCTGATGGACTACCCTATCTTAAAGAAATCTCAAAAATAGCTGATGAAACCGCTTTTCCTTGGATGGCGCATCATTGCTACGGTAGAAACGGTGCTGTTTTAAGCCCTAATGATGCCACCTTTAGACAATGCTATGATGCAATGTAGTTACCGCTACGTCATTTGTACTAAAACTCAATTAAGCTTTAATGAGAATGAGTAATATGGAATCTTCCATTATAATAGTCGTCGTCTTTGATACCCAAATTTGAAAATTTTATTAACTTCTTGGGTTCGCTTTTGGAAAAATTTTATAGGGAACTATCACCCCTTTTTGTTATTGGGAATAGACTGCATCCCTTGCTTTGAACCACAACTCTGGGCAAAATGATGACGCTATTTGCCCTCTGAAGTAGTAACGACATTTCATATTTACGAGGTTCGATATGTCTAGCTCAGCACGATTGCTATGGTCGCCAACTGGAACTGTGGATACGCAACTGTCACAATTTGCGCGAACCGTTGCATCAGAATCTGGTTTTAACTGGGAAGATGATTATCACAAGCTCTGGGAATGGTCTGTAATCAAGCCAGAGGATTTCTGGTCAGCATTATGGGACTGGCATGGCATCATTGGGGATAAAGGCACAAGAATAATAGAAAATCCAGGTAAGATGCCTGGCACTAAATTTTTCCCTGATGCGACCCTAAACTATGCTGAAAATATGCTAAGCTTTGATGATACGCTGCGCGATATTCCAGGTCTTATTGCTCATGGTGAAGATGGTCGCCGCACTGAGCTGTCACGGCCAGATTTGCGTGATAAGGTGCTACGCCTTGCTGGATGGATGCAGGCGCGTGGCGTCGTTAAAGGTGACAGGGTCGCAGGCTATGTGCCCAATAGTGAAGTCGCGCTTATTGCGATGCTAGCAACCGCTAGTCTTGGAGCTATTTTTTCCAGTTGTTCTCCTGATTTTGGTATTACCGGTGTTACAGACCGGTTTGGCCAAATCGAGCCTAAAATTCTTATCTCGATAAATGGGTATAATTATAATGGTAAAACAATCGATAAGCGCGAGGTTGTCGCCCAACTTGTAGAAGCCTTGCCCACTGTTGAAGCTGTGTTGATTGATTTATACCTTGATGATTATCAAGATATATCGATGATTACTGCGGCCTCTATCTTCTCAGAGGCCTTGAACCATGCGCCGCTTGAGAGCTTTGTGCGGGTCGGATTCAATGATCCGCTCTTTATTCTATATTCATCCGGCACGACAGGTGCGCCAAAATGCATTGTGCATTCGGTTGGCGGAACAATCAGCCAACATGTTAAAGAACACCGACTGCATGCTGATATCAGGCAGGGTGATAGAGTCTTTTATTTTTCAACCTGTGGCTGGATGATGTGGAATTGGCTTGTTTCCTGCCTGATGGCAGGGGCAACAGCTATTGTGTATGAAGGCAGCCCATTTTATCCCGGCCCGGAACGGCTCTGGGAAATGGCGGAGACAGAAAAACTGTCTCTGTTCGGCACATCAGCTAAATATCTGGATGCCGTTCGCAAAGAAGGCGTCATTCCTGCTAACATTGCCGACTTATCCGCATTACGGACATTATGTTCAACAGGCTCGCCGCTTTCAGAAGAAGGCTTTGATTTTGTTTATGAGTGCATCAAATCAGATATCCATCTTTCCTCTATTTCAGGCGGTACTGACCTAATGGCCTGTTTTGTTTTGGGCTGCCCTGTTTTGCCTGTCTACGCTGGCGAAATTCAGGTGCGTGGACTTGGAATGGATGTTGCCATCCTTGATGATGACGGCAAAGTGGTTGCAGGAGAGCAAGGCGAGTTGTGTTGTCTAACACCGTTCCCGTCAATGCCTGTTGGGTTCTGGAAAGATGATGATGGTAGTCGCTATCATGCAGCTTACTTCGATATGTATGAAAATATCTGGCGGCATGGTGACTGGGGCACACTTACCCAACGCGGCGGGATTATTATCCATGGACGGTCGGATGCCACCTTGAATCCGGGCGGCGTCCGTATCGGGACAGCTGAAATTTACCGGATTGTTGAAGCCTTTGATGAAATTATAGAAGCACTTGTTATTGGTCAGAGCGCTGATAATGACGTTCGCATCGTTTTATTTGTCCGGCTCAAACAAGGAAGCGTTCTGTCCGATGATCTACAACAGCGTTTACGAACGGCCATTCGCAAGGATGCAAGCCCGCGCCATGTTCCGGCTGTTATTTGCGCAGTTACAGATATTCCGCGCACACGGTCTGGCAAAATTACAGAACTTGCTGTGCGCGATATTGTTCATGGGCGAGCAGTTAAAAACACTGAAGCATTATCAAACCCCGAAGCACTCGAGCAATTCAAAGATCGTCCAGAACTCGCAACCTAGCTTGTTTAAGCATTGTTCAAAAATTGTTGCAGGCCACTTGAGCTTGCGAATTGTTTACGCGCCCGTTTCAACGTCGGCAGCATTTCGGCAAGTGATGCCGCTTCTGCTTTTGCGACTGCCTCATCGTCAGACCCCTCAGTAAAGGGCTGAGGGGGGCAGACAACAAGTTTATAGCTAAAAACAGCCCCCGCCCGCGCAGCAATATCTCTTAATTTAGCTTTGGAGCCGACTGGCCAGCGCTCACGCAGCACAAGCATCAACACAAAGCTATCTGCCTCATAGGTAATATCATTTTCTTCTGCCTGCTGATAAAGCAGTAAGGCTGCCGCATCTTCGATCAGCTTCATCTCAGCATCTGACGGCCCACTCTCATCTGCATCGGCCTTATCAAGTTGGTCACCAAGCCAGTTTTTTACATCATGAGTATTCGCGTCATCCAACCCAGAAAGCGGGGCGATAGCTGCTGATAGGCTGAATGGTGTCTGCTCAGACGGGATCAAGCCGGGAACAGTATGGATATCAATTTCGCCCATTATGCGCAAAGTTACAGGAACGGTCATAAACTAGTCTCCGGCTCGATTTTTTGTGTCTGGCGAGCAATAGCAAATTCACGCCAGACAATAAAGAGACAAGATGATACGACAATTGCTGCACCGGTTATTTGGGCCGTACTCAGCCATTCTGCAAAAATAAGATATCCGCCGATACCAGCCAATGGCACCTGCAAATACCGTAATGTCGAAATAATAACAGCATCACAATAGCGATAAGAAAATGTCATACAAATCTGCAGTAATGAGCTGACAATGCCAAGTGTAAGCAAAAACATCATTTGTCGATGTGATGGCATCTCAAACTGCGCTGGAAAAACAAACAACAGAGACGAGACAATGAGAAATGCTGCAGCATTATAGAGACTTGCAACGGTAGCTGGATGCTCTTTCTTGCCAAGCTTGCGCAAAATAATAGACAAGCCAGCGCCAGCCAGAGCAGAACCAAGGCCAAACATCACGCCAAGCGAGAGAGGCCCCGAAAACGGGTCTGTGATCACAACAATGCCAAATAATCCAATAATAACAGCAGAACCACGATAAGGACCAATTTTCTCGCCTAGCAAAAAGGGCGAGAGAAGTGTGACAAACAATACAGATGACTGAAATAAGGCTGTTGCCTGTCCAAGGGGAATGTTTTTAACCGATAAAAACCACAGGCTAATACCTGTTAGCCCAAAACATATTCGGATAAGCATCGGTTTTTTTTCGGTAAGATGAAACCAGCTTCGCCCGCGCATCACGATAGCGACAGTAAAGAGGATTGGCAGTGAAAAAACAAACCTAAACATAAGCATGGTTAAAACAGGTAACTCACCCGATATCGCTTTGACTAATAAGCCTGTTACAAAGGCAGCGGCAACAGCAATGAGCGTTAACAAAATACCAAGAACTTGCGGGGGAAAGGGCACAAAAACTCCTAAACAAAGAGCGCATAATCCGGCACGCCTGTGCACAGAAACGAACTTTTATAACAACATCGCTCTTTTGTTATACGTAAAGCGAAAGGTGGGCAAGCAAATGCGCGCCGCCAATACAGAGGGCCAAAAGGAGAAGTCCGGCATAGCTATGGGCCTGCGAAACTGTTGCTGACATGCCGGTTGCCCCACGCCGCCTGCCTGTTACCATTGCTGGTATCAGATTTTTTTTCAGGCGTAGATAATAAATAGCCATTGCTGCAAGATGAAGGACTATAAGGATAAATAGCACTTTTTCACCATAATTATGAAAATCAGTCAGTGTCCTCATTTGGTCTGGCAGCAAAAAAGCCAACGGCCCCTCATAAAGAACATCGTCAGAAGAGAACATCCCTGTTAATGGCAAATAGAGCGTGACCCCCAGAAGCGCGAGCACAGCCCATCCCCCAAGAGCTGAATGACCAGATGCT
>JAACDT010000161.1 GCA_009936885.1 Alphaproteobacteria bacterium | reverse complement strand
CTGTGTCTCACACTTAAATTCTTTGGGAAATAATGGCCTTATAGGTCTGTCAATTAATCTGCATATCAGCGTTTCATTTTCAGAAGGACGCCCTTCTCTCTTAAAAAAACCCCCAGGGATTTTCCCTGCTGCAAATGCTTTTTCTTGATAATTTACAGTTAAAGGGAAGAAATCCTGCCCAGGCTTTGCTGATTTTGCGGCAACCGCTGTACATAAAACCGTTGTTTGACCCATAGAGACTAAAACAGCACCATCTGCTTGTCTGGCTATTTTTCCTGTTTCTATTACAACAGTCTTGTCACCCCATTGAAATTCTTTTTTATAGATTGTGAACATTCATAACTCCGTTCGTTCATCATTATAGCCACTATACAATTAACCGGCTGAGGTTCGTGAAAACCTGAGAGAAGTCCCTGTGGTTTCGAATTAAAATTCTAAAATCAAAGTGGGAATCAAACTGAACAACAATCTCTGTCTAGCTGTTCAAAATGCTTGCGCGTTCAAGCTTCCGCAACTCTCCATCTTTTGCGGCGAATAATTAAGTTTGTGTTTGGGCTGTATGACATGGTAAATATTGAATTGCAACAACAAAAAAGCCTCCTTATAAATTAAGCAGGTTTGCTTTTGTTTTATAAAGTTCGCTCAGAAATCACCATCATTAGAAGTGTAGCAGAATTACCTGCGAAGACCTAATGTTGCAATGAGCTCTTTATAATCGCTCTCTTTACGCGATTTAATATAATCTAGTAAATGACGGCGTTGTCCAACCATCATTAGCAACCCTCTTCGAGAGCCAAAATCTTTCTTATGAATTTTCAAATGCTCTGTTAAGTTAGCAATGCGTTCTGTTAAAATAGCTACTTGCACAGTAGCAGAGCCCGAATCATTATCGCTAGCGCCGAATTTTGTTACTAATTCTGCGGTTTTTTCTTTTGTTATCGACATCTACTACCTCCTTGGCCGTATAGGCTATAAGTTGAATACCCTAACAGGATGAATAACGCCCAAATCAAGTGTTATTAATGCAACAGCTTCGCCCTCGCAAATGGCAACACATACTTGGTCTTTGATCGCGCCTTCCTGATAATATGGAAAACGTTGACCCATTCTTATTCTCACCGCATCTTCGGGTGTTACTGACAATGCCGGGATGTCGTCTAGCGCCGTCAATAATGAAATTACATTTTTATATGCGCAGGCACTATCTCTCAAACTTGTCAAAAAATCCAGTGAAATCGAATCTTTTACGTCGAATTTTCCTACTGAAAGGCGCCTCAACGCAGATATATGCCCAGCTGTTCCTAATCTGCGGGCTAAATCCCTTCCTAACGAGCGGATATAAGTTCCTTTTCCACAGAAAACAGTAAATGAAGCCTCGTTTTGATTTAGCGATGTAAGCACCAAATCGTGAATTATAACCTCACGAGGCTCTAATGTTAATTGGCTATCTTCGCCTTTTTTTTCTGCCGAACGCGCAATAGAATAAGCGCGCGTGCCATTTACTTTTACAGCTGAATAAATAGGCGGTGCTTGCTTTATTACTCCCATAAATTCATTAAGGCAGCTGTTAATTTCTTCTCTTGTTGGTCTTTTATCAGAAACCAGTGTAGGGGAGCCCTCACTATCGTCAGTTGATGTCTCATTCCCCCAAACAAGCGTAAATTCATATGTCTTTGCGCTATTCATCACATAGGAGACTGTTTTAGTCGCTTCGCCAAGTGCAATTGGCAACACCCCACTTGCAAGCGGATCAAGTGTGCCTCCATGGCCTATTTTAGAACAATTTAGGTGCTTGCGAATAATTGCTACTGCTTTAGCAGAGCTTATTCCGACAGGTTTATCGAGATTTATCCAGCCATGTATCATAGGACTAGCAGATGACATAATTAATCTACTCTTATGATTCGGGTATCTGAGATGAGCTGTATGCTTGAGGGTTTATCAGCATTTCAGTATCAGTGCTGATAGAATCATCCTCATTTTCAGGATCAGGCAATTTATTGAATAATGATGTAATTCTATCCACATGATCAAAACTCCCATCTACCAAAAATTTCAGTTTTGGCATACGCCTTAGATGCACCTTCTGAGAGACGTGATGCCCAAAAAATGGCGCCATTTTATTAAGGGCAGGAAGAATAGTTTCTATATCCTCGCCACCTAATGGCATTACAAAAACTCTAGCGTTAGATAGATCAGGGCTAACAGATACTTCACTTACCGTGATAGAAATGCCTCTGAGCTCTTCTACATAGGTATCTTGTCTAATAAATATACCTGCTAAACTATGCCGAATTTCCTCGCCAACACGCAACTGGCGTTTAGTTGGTGGTTTTGTAGATGCTTTAGATTTTCTCGACATTTGCTTTGCCCAATCTTATAGAAAACAAATTCTAATTTCAGCATTGGCCCCTACACTATAACGTGCGTGCTACCTCTTTTACCTCGAAACATTCGATCATATCGCCTTGTTGTATATCAGAATAATTATCAAATGCCATACCGCATTCAGTTCCATCTTTCACTTCTTTGACTTCGTCTTTAAAGCGCTTCAATGTTTTGAGAGAGCCTTCATGAATTACGACATTATCTCTTAACAGACGCACCTTACATCCTCGGCGAATTACGCCCTCAGTCACATAACAACCAGCGACTTTTCCAAGTTTTGATACAGAGAAGACTTCTCTGATTTCTGCATATCCGATAAATTCTTCTTGCTGATCTGGGCTTAATAGACCGCCCATTGCCAGTTTAATTTCGTCTATTACTTCATAAATGATGGAATGGTACCTAATCTCAACCCCATCACGGCGTGCAAGATCGCGTGCTTGTGGAATAGCGCGAACGTTAAATCCTACTACAATTGCTTGTGATGCCGCCGCAAGCGAGATATCTGACTCAGATAATGCGCCCACACCGCCCGTTAAAATACGAACCTTTACTTGCTCTGTTGCAAGCTTATCAAGAGCAACTTTTATTGCCTCTAGCGAGCCATGAACATCTGTTTTTATCACTACCGGAAGCTCTTCTGCCTCTCCTGCTGCAATTGCGGATAACATTTGCTCAACAGATCCGCGCGCTGTGACAGCTGCTTCTTTATCACGTGCTTGTCTGCTACGATAATCCGCAATTTCGCGTGCCCGTGATTCTGTTTGAACAACAACAATCTGATCCCCTGCCATTGGGGTTCCATTCAAGCCGAGAACCTCAACTGGTTGACCTGGAAGGGCTTCTTTTAAATTTGCCCCTCTATCATTCAAAAGAGCACGCACCTTTCCATATTCTGCGCCGACAACAAAGATGTCTCCAACCTTTAACGTTCCTCGTCGTACTAATACAGTAGCAACAGAGCCTCGTCCGCGCTCTACTTTTGCTTCAATAACAGAACCTTCTGCAGGTCTTTCTGGATTTGCTTTTAGCTCCAGCATTTCTGCTTGAAGCATCATTGCATCCTCTAGCTTATCAAGGCCTTGCCCGGTATGAGCTGAAACATCAATACATTGAATTTCACCACCAAAATCCTCAGTGACAATTTCATACTGAAGTAAATCACTTCTAACACGCTGTGCGTCCGCATCTGGCTTATCACATTTATTTACAGCGACAATAATCGGGCATTTAGCAGCTTTTGCATGATTAATAGCTTCAATTGTTTGCGCTTTTACAGAGTCATCCGCAGCCACAACAAGAACAACAATATCTGTTGTAGAGGCGCCGCGTAATCGCATTTCAGTGAAAGCTTCATGCCCAGGAGTATCAATAAACGTAATAATGTTATCAGCTTGCGTCTTGATTTGATAGGCACCAATATGCTGAGTAATACCGCCAGACTCGCCGCCCGCTACATCTGTTTTTCGAATAGCATCCAGCAAGCTGGTTTTGCCATGGTCAACATGCCCCATAATCGTAATAACAGGTGGTCTAGTCTTAAGGCTATCCTCTGAATCTGCCTCACCTGAAAGGCCGATTTCAATATCTGATTCAGAGACGCGAAGCGCTTTGTGACCAAATTCTATTGTTACTAATTCTGCTGTTTCAGCATCTATGGTTTGGGTAGCGGTAACCATTATACCTTGCTTCATCAATTCTTTTACAACATCAGCAGCGCGCTCAGCCATTCTGTTAGCTAACTCAGATACAGTTATGGAATCTGGAATTATAACATCTCTTACCTGCTTTACCTGAGTCTGAGCTTCTTCACGCATGCGCGCTTTTTCACGCTGTCGCCTAACAGAAGCAAGAGAGCGCTGTCTGCCACCCTCTGCGCCTGAAAGCGCCTCTGAGATCGTTAATTTACTCTGTCTTCTTGTATCAACTTCACGAATTCTACCAGGAGACCTGCGAGGCTGTTCAACATCATCTTCACGTTTACGCCGGTTCGACAAAACTTCGTTAAGACGTTTTGTTTGAGGCGCTTCTTTAACCACATCAGTAGGTGCGGGATTTGATTGTTGCCGTTTTAGATTTTCAGCCTCAATTTTAGCAAGCTCTTCTTCTTTTTTGGCTCTTGATTGCGCTTCTATTTCTTCTAGCTCGGCTAATTCTGCACGACGTCTTATGGATAACCGATCTTCTTCTTTTTCCAGCTCTTTTGTCGCTACATCTGATGCATCAGTTCCTTCTGCTTCAGCTGAGCCTGAATTCTTTATTTCTTCTTTTAATGCAGCCAAAGAATCTTCAGAGCGTTTAATACCCTGCTTCAGAACAGCTATACGATTAGCGCGTTCTGTAGCCGTAAGACCATCATGTGGCTGGCTTTCTGCCTCAACTTCAACAGGTGTTGATACTGGCGCTGGAGGAGGTGGTGGTGTCTGCCCTAGTGATGCCGAAGGCGTTCTTTGTATCTGGCTAGCAGGCGCACGTTTGCGCCGCACTTCCACCTGCACGGTTTTGCCTCTTCTAGCACTAACTTCAGTGCCTCGACGAGGAGGGGAGTCCAAACCACCAAGGGATAATTTGCCAGTTCCTGACAAATTTAACGTCTTGGTCTTGTTCGTGTCTTCGCTCATTATACGCCCTTCTTGCTTACCCTAAAGCTTATTTAGCATCTAAATCTGTTTCGTTGATACACCCGTCAGTGCCCTCATGACAAGGGATGACATGAATAAATGGCTTCCATCTTTGAAAAGAATGCTGAACGCTACGTCCATCAAACTTACTTTTTGCATTTTTTGAGCGAAGTAGCCCAACATATGCAATAGAATTCCGCCCGAATGCCTCTCCTAATGTTTCAGCTGGAATATCTCTCATAACCCAATTCGGGTTTGTTGCAGATTCTAACTGTCTTGCCTCTCTAACAGATGCATCATTTGAGATTAATAGACCGATTAACGAGGCGTTTTCCTTTAATTTTCCTGCGCCAGCAATGGCGCTACCTTGCCTTCGTGCCAGACTAAGTTGTTCAACAAAGCGCCTTTGCAATAAATTCCCAACCAGCGCTGTAAATAAATCTATTTCTTCAAGAGATATTTTCTTTTGAAAGTCGATATGTTTAGCAAATTTATTTTTTTTAAGGGCCTCTGCGATATATTCGGGTTTTGGCATTATATAGGCACCTCGACCTGACAATTTTTCAGCTAAATCAGGGGTAAGCGATCCATCAGGGCTAATAACAAACCTTATAAGATTTGAAGAATCATCCGTCTCGCCGGTTATAATGCAGGTTCGTTGTGCCATAGATGACTAGTTTCATGCCCCTTGACCTGATGTCTCGGATGCATCTTTTTCAGAAGATGATTCTAAAGCATCCTCATCAACAGGCTCATCATCAAACCAATGTGCTCTAGCAGCCATAATAATATTTCCTGCCTCTGCCTCGTCATCAAGACCAAGCTCTCCAATAAGACCCATTAATTCTTCACTATCTAATTCTGCCAAATCATCAAGAGTAACAACTTCGTTCTCAGCAAGCTTAAGCATCATTGGAAGAGACAGATATTCAAATTGACGCAAATCATCTGCAACCTTCAAGCGTGCAAGCTCGCTCTCAATACGTTTATTTTCAAGGTCAACAAACTCTACCGCACGATTGCGAATTTCAGTCGCAATATCTGAATCAAAGCCCTGAATCTCAGCTAATTCTTCAATGTCCGTAACAACAATATCCTCAACCATCACAAACCCTTCTGCAACAAGCAGGTGTGCAATTACATCGTCGATATTTAAGGCTTCAATAAATCTATCAGAACGTGTCTTAATTTCTTCTTGGCGTTTTTCAGATTCTTCTGCTTCTGTTAAGATATCAATATACCAGCCTGTAAGTTGCGAGGCGAGACGTACATTTTGACCGCGCCTACCAATAGCAAGGCTAAGTTCATCATCTGGAACCACAACCTCCATTTTATTGGCTACCTCATCCATCAAAACCTTGGTAACCTCTGCAGGCGCCAACGCATTTACAATAAAGCCAACGGGATCTTCTGAAAACGGAATGATTTCTATTTTCTCTCCTTGTAATTCACCAACAACTGCCTGCACACGGCTTCCGCGCAAACCAACACAAGCACCAACTGGGTCAATACTCGTATCACGAGATAAGACAGATATTTTAGCTCTACTTCCAGGCTCTCTTGCGACAGCTTTGATTTCTATTATCCCATCATAAATTTCAGGTACTTCTTGGGTGAATAATTTAGCCATAAATTCATTTGCAGCACGAGATAGGAAAATCTGAGGTCCTCTGACCTCTTCTCTAACATCCAAAACAAAAGCTCTAATTCGGTCGCCTTGCCTTAAGTTTTCACGAGGTATCATCTCTTCACGTCTGATAACACCCTCTGCCCTGCCAAGATCAACTATAATAGAATAGCTTTCAGCGCGTTTAATAGTACCTACAACAATCTCACCAACTCTATCTTTATATTCCAAATATTGCCTTGCGCGCTCTGCATCTCTAACTTTTTGGGAAATTACCTGTTTAGCTGTCTGAGCGGCGATTCGGCCGAATTCAATAGGAGGTAGCAGCTCACGCAGAAACTCTCCTAGCTCAATTTGATGTTTTGTTCCTTCATCAATCGACATCTGAGTTGCATCATCTTCAACTTCTTCAACAACCTCTGTCCATCTCTCAAGGCTAATTACACCAGTTTTACGGTCAATCATTGCTCTGATATCATGTTCTTGACCGTATTTTGAGCGACCTGCTTTTTGAATAGCTTCTTCCATAGCCGTAATAACCTCATCACGATCGATTGATTTTTCCCGCGCAACCGCATCTGCAATTTGAATAAGCTCTAATCCTGGAACTGATGATGTATCCATTGTAATCTCTTTTCTTGTTTATGATAACCTTGCTGGGGTCGAAAAATATTTACTCGGGTCAATGCGAACTGTTTCAAGATCTTGAAGACTAAGGGTAACCCGTCCAAAACCAGCCTCAAAAATAATATTTTCATTCTCATCAATTTCAGCAATTCTGCCACGGAATCGTTTTCTTCCATCCTGCATTACACGCATGCGCACCTTTACCAACTCCCCTTTAAACCTCTCAAAATCAGCAAGTCTGGTTAATGGCCTGTCAATACCAGGAGAGCTTACTTCAAGATTATATGCATCTTGAATAGGGTCTTCTACATCAAGAACAGTAGCGATATGCCTACTAATTTTAGCGCAATCTTCTACTGTCATTTCAGACAAATCGGTTGGCTCAGCCATAATTTGCAAGCTTCCACGTGTCTGCTTGCTAGATTTCTCTACAGGGACAGAATAATTTAAACGCACTAATATGTACCCTATATCTGCAAGTGCTGGCTCGATTATTTGTGTCAGTTTTGGATGCGACATTTATATGTTTGTAACTCTTTGCTATCAGGCAATAAAAAAGGCGGGCAATAGCCCACCACATCTTTTGACGCGAAAATATATTTGTTAAATATCACAATCCACTTTCTTTATCAAGTATCTTAATATTACTGGTGTACTTTTTGGGGTGCTTGCTAGGTTACTCAGAGATATTTATAAGATAATGGCACTTAATCCTATTACCCATTAACTTGGCTCGACCAATACTCTTTTAAAATCAAACCAAGCTGGTTTTCGCCCTTCTTTTAGGGCCTTTCTCATATATCTGGTTTCAGGCCAGTCATGAGGTTGCACATTCCAGTCATCTGGCCTTTCAGCTGTCCAATCAAAATAGGGGTTTTCTAACATCCCAGAAAGTATCCAGTTTTTTGCGCTGGCATGATCGCTTGCCATTCGAAGACTCCCACCCACCTTTATTAATCTAGCAAATGCAGCCAGATTATCTTTATTGATAATGCGTCTGCTAGAGTGTCTGATTTTCGGCCAAGGATCCGGAAACATAATAAAAATACCGTCAAGGCATTCACTCGGCCATGATGAAAGCTGCAAGCGAATATCATCTGGCCAAATCCGCACATTTTTTAGTGCTTCATTTTGGCAGTATTTCAGAAAAGAACTTACGCCATTTAAAAACGGCTCTGCCCCTATATAGGCATTTTCCGGGTGGTTTTTTGCTACCATTGCTAAATGCTCACCCCCGCCAAACCCGATTTCTAGGTACAGTTTCCTTGGGTTATTTGTGAATAATTTAGAGGGTTCTGATGTATTGTCTGGCACCAAATAAGCAGGTAGTAATTCTTCTAATAATCGCTTGGACGTATTGCCAAGCTGCCTTCCTTTTCTTCGACCATAGAAAGGTAAAAACGCCTCCATAAATTTATTCCTGAATTACCCTTTTAAGGATTAGGTTTAAACAAGTGATTTTAGCTTATCTACTAAATCTGTGTTTTCCCATGTAAAGGTGTTTTTTCCCATTTCCTCAAACGCTCTGCCGAAATGTCCATATGCCGAAGTACATGCATAAATAGGGTTGTTGAGTTTTAACTGGGTGCGAATCCCTCTGGGAGATAAGTCCATAACATCTCTAACCGCATCTTCTATTTTCTTACTTTCAAATTGACTCGTTCCATGGGTATCCACAAATAAAGATACAGGTTGTGAGACGCCAATGGCATACGCTAATTGAATGGTACATTTTTCTGCAAGCTCTGCTGCAACAATATTCTTTGCAAGATACCTTGCTGCATATGCTGCTGACCTATCTACCTTTGTTGGGTCTTGTCCTGAAAATGCGCCGCCACCATGTGGAGCAGCACCGCCATAAGTATCAACTATTATTTTTCTGCCTGTAAGACCAGCATCCCCATCGGGGCCTCCAATTTCAAACTTTCCTGTTGGATTTACCAAAAACCTGTCTTTGCTAACCATCCAGCCTTCTGGGAGCAATTCTGCAATTAGAGGGGTTGCGAGTTTGCGAATTTCTTCATTAGTTACACTCACAGCGTGCTGGGTTGATAAAACAATGTTATCTACACCGATTACTTTGCCAGTATCACTATATTGCAACGTGATTTGTGATTTGGAATCAGGCCCAAGGATAGAGTCTGAATCTTGCTTGCGAACCGAAGCAAGCTTTTTTAAGATTGCATGAGAATAATGAATTGCAGCTGGCATGAGCGATTCTGTTTCTGTACATGCGTAACCAAACATCAATCCCTGATCCCCAGCGCCCTCATCTTTGTGAGAGCCGCTATCTACCCCTTGCGATATATCTGCTGATTGCTCGTGAAGATAATTCTGGAACTCAAAATGAGCGTGATGAAACTTTTCCTGCTCATAGCCAATATCTTTGACCGCAGCACGAACTGCTGTCTCTAATTTTTCCATGATTATTGGCAACACTACTGTGCTTGCTCTAACCTCGCCTGCCAATATAATACGATTTGTTGTAG
>JAACDT010000160.1 GCA_009936885.1 Alphaproteobacteria bacterium | reverse complement strand
GACAATTGCATTGAATGCTTTTTCTATTCTTTCCCAACGACTATCTCGATCCATGGCATAAAACCGTCCAATCAAAGTGGCAATAGAAACTGCGCCATGGGTATTTTGTTGAAATTGCTTCACAAAGTCTTTGGCACTTTGAGGCGATGTATCTCTTCCATCTAGAATCGCATGGAAGCATACCTCGATACCAGCATTACTTAAATAATTGGCTATGCCCTCTAAATGACTTTGGTGGCTATGAACGCCGCCATCTGAAAGTAATCCAATCAAATGGCATTTTCCATTTGAACTTTTTGCTTCTTTTATGAGACTATTTAGTGCCAAGTTGTCTGCTAAAAGACCATTTCCTATTATATTATTAATGCGAGGTAAATCTTGAGCCACGATTCTGCCAGCGCCCAAATTCATATGGCCAACTTCTGAATTTCCCATCTGGCCTGCAGGCAATCCGACATGTGCTCCCGATGCTTGCATAACCCCATTAGGGTATTTTCTCAGAAGTTCATCAAATACAGGTGTATTACCCATTTTGATTGCATTATGATTTGTTTCATTGCTGATTCCCCAGCCGTCCATAATACAAAGAATGATTGGTTTCATAGCTATCTCTGCGCTTCCAATAGTTAGTCTTTATGATATGGGTGACCTGAAAGGATCTGTTGTACTCGATAAATCTGCTCAAGTATCATACCACGAACCATGAGATGAGGCCAAGTTAAGCGACCGAGCGCTAGTATTAAGTGTGATTTTTGAAAAATATCTAGGTCTAAACCATTTGCTCCGCCAATCACTATGCAAATATCTTTGCTACCATTTTGTATCTTGCTGTCTATCCAAGATGCAAGCCTGGAGCTAGATAACGTTTCTCCATTTTCATCCAATATTATAATCTGGGCACCATTAGGAATAAGAGCCAACAATCGAGCTGATTCGTGCCGTTGCTGTTCTTTTATATTTTTGCTGTTGTGAGGCTCAATTTCACGCAATCTGAGTTCCCACCGAAGACGCTTTGCATACAGACCGTAAAGTTGACTAAATATGCTTTGGCGAAGCTTTCCAACTGCTACAATAGTAATTCTCATGTTCTGATATAAATTTTTATTTCCCGTCGAAGTTTTTATTAATTGGTTTCAAACTCTACGCCCCACATTTTTTCTAGGCCGTAAAAGGCTCTGACTTCGGGTCGAAAAAGATGAATAATTATATCGCCACCATCAATTAAAACCCAATCACCAAAATTGATACCCTCTACATTAATTGATTTGACCCCACTTTGTTTCAGGCGGCTTATTAGGTTTTCTGCCATAGCCGTGACCTGTCTTGAAGAGGTTCCACTCGCTATCAGCATATGATCTGCAATTGAAGATTTTCCTGTTAGTTCAATGTTAACAATTTCATGCGCTTTGAAATCCTCTAAAGCTTTTGTAACAAGGTTAACCAAATCTGCATTATGGGCCGTGGTAGTAGTTTTAGATATGACGTTCTCCTCTATCCATGAGGGTGGATTTATTTTGTTCTCTTATTTCAGTAGACGAAATCGGGTTCAATAATGTGTGTAAAAACACCCATCGTGGTGGCTTTAATTTAGCCACTAATGCGCACTTGTATTCGGATATCCGGCGACCCGAATATTTCCTGGCCATCTTACTGGACAAAGCTTTTTGTGAATAACCTGGGCGATTGAATACGGCAATAGTTAGCATCGTAGCAATTTTATTCCAATCTTTCCACTCTGAGAATTGAGCGAGATTATCGGCTCCCATGATCCATACAAATTTGGTCTGTCGATATCTTTTTTTAAGAATGCGAATTGTGTCGGCTGTATAAAGAGTATTCAATTGAAATTCTATTGGCTTGACGGACACTTTTGGGTGATTTGCAATAGAGCGCGCTGTATTGATGCGATCAGTTAGAGGCTCCATGCCCATCTTTGATTTTAGGGGGTTTTGGGTGGAGACTAACCACCATATTGTATCTAGACGAAGTCGTTTAAGAGCAAATTCTGTTATCATTTTATGGCCAGCATGAGCAGGATTGAATGACCCCCCGAGTAAACCAATAGTCTGGCCATTGAAACTTCCTTTTACTGAAGATGAGGGCAGTATAGTTTTTTTCTTCTGGTTAAATATAATATTTCTTTGGATCACGGGCGTGTTTGTCCGTTGCCGCGCACAACGTATTTGAAGCAGGTTAGTTGTTCAGCACCTACAGGTCCCCTTGCATGAAGACGCCCTGTCGATATACCAATCTCGGCGCCAAGACCAAACTCTCCACCATCGGCGTATTGTGTTGATGCATTATGCAGCACTATAGCGCTGTCTACTTCGCTTAAAAATTTCTCTGCAACTAGTTCATTATTAGTGACTATAGTATCTGTATGATTTGACCCATAATCACCAATATGGGCAATAGCCCCACTTACTCCATCTACTATTTTAACTGATAAAATTGCATCCAGATATTCTGTGCTCCAATCACTTTCTGTTGCAATCTTTATACCGGATACAAGCGCTCTAGAAGAAGCATCTCCTCTGAGTTCACAACCTTCTTCCATTAACTTTTTTGCTAAAGGTGGTAATAGTCTGTCTGCTGCTGGTCGATCTATTAACAGTGTTTCTGCGGCTCCACAGACTCCAGTTCGGCGCATCTTTGCGTTTAACACAATATTACAAGCCATTTCCGTGTCGGCATCGTTATCTAGATAAACATGGCAAAGCCCCTCTAAATGTGCGATCGTTGGAACACGGCTTTCATTTTGAACACGCTCCACAAGAGATTTTCCTCCACGAGGGACGATAACGTCTATATATTTAGTCATGGTGAGTAACTGACCAACAGCCCCTCGGTCTTTCGTTGGGACTAGCTGAATACAATTTTCTGGCAAATTTGCTGACCTAAGTCCCTCGTGCAGACACGAAACGATTGCCTTGGAGGTGTTGAACGATTCTGATCCGCCTCTTAGAATCACCGCGTTCCCCGATTTCAAACACAAACTGCCTGCATCTGCCGTTACATTTGGCCTGGATTCGTAAATAATACCAATAACTCCAAGAGGAACACTGATTTGACTTATTTCTAATCCATTTGGACGATGCCATGATTTTATTACCTGGCCCACTGGATCAGGTAACTCTATTATACTTTCCAAACCAATAGCCATATCCTCAAGTCTATTACCACTTAAATCAAGTCTATCGATTAACGAGCTCTTCAACCCCTTCCTCGAGGCATGATCCATATCTATGGAATTAGCCTTTAAAATCATATCTTTATTGTTCTTAATTTGCTGTGCTGCAATTTTTAGAGCGTTATCTTTTTGTTTCGATGTGGCTTGCTTTATTATCTGTCCTGCCTTAGCCGCCTTTGCACCCATTTCACTCATTAGTGAAGAAATATCTTT
>JAACDT010000159.1 GCA_009936885.1 Alphaproteobacteria bacterium | reverse complement strand
GGAGACATAATTATGAGAAGAGTTGTTATTACAGGAATTGGGGTTGTCTCGTCTATCGGCAACAATGCAGAAGAGGTGCGCACATCATTAATGAACGGCACTTCTGGAATAGTCGCTGCCACTGAATATGCAGAGCTTGGCTTTCGCTCTCAAGTAAAGGGCTCTGTAAAAATGGATGTAAGCGAGCATATTGACAGAAAACAAATGCGCTTTATGGGCGAGGGCTCTGCATATGCGGTTTTATCAATGGAACAGGCAATATCAGATTCTGGTCTTGAGGAAAGCGATATATCAAACCCGCGCACAGGATTAATTGCTGGCTCTGGAGGCCCTTCTACAGCAAACCTTGTGCAAGCAGCAGATATCACACGCGAAAAAGGCCCGAAACGCATTGGTCCTTACATGGTACCAAGATGTATGTCTTCTACTGTGTCTGCCTGTATTGCGACTTTCTTTAAAATTAAAGGGGTAAACTATTCCATCACCTCAGCCTGTTCAACCTCAGCGCATTGCATTTCCGCTGGTACTGATGCCATCAGATACGGAATGCAAGATATTGTTTTTGCTGGTGGCGGAGAGGAATTAGACTGGTCCTTATCATCTTTATTTGATGCAATGGGCGCAATGTCGTCTAAATATAACAATACCCCGCATCTAGCAAGCCGTGCATATGATTCTGAAAGAGATGGGTTTGTGATTGCAGGTGGCGGCGGAATGATTGTTTTGGAAGAGTATGAGCACGCCAAAGCAAGAGGCGCAAATATATATGCAGAAATCGTTGGGTATGGCGCTAACTCTGATGGGTATGACATGGTTGCCCCGTCTGGAGAAGGCGCGGTCAGATGCATGCAATTAGCATTAGAAGGGTTTAATGGTAATGGTCTGCCAGAAGATGTAGTTTATATCAACGCGCATGGCACTTCCACGCCAACAGGAGATGCCAAAGAGCTGGCAGCTGTTAGCGAGGTATTCACGCCACTTGGAAAACTACCTTATCTTTCCTCAACTAAATCATTAACAGGTCATTCACTTGGGGCTACAGGTGTGCAAGAAGTAATCTACACATTATTAATGATGCAACATAATTTCATCGCTGCATCTGCTAATATAAAAACCCCTGACCCCGAAATAGGAAATTTGCCAGTAGTTGCTGAGCGTCTTGATGATATAGATATTCCTGTTGCATTATCAAACTCTTTTGGATTTGGTGGCACAAATGCAACGATTGCTTTGGCTAAATTACATAGCTAAAATACACGGATAAATAAAAGGATAGATAAATAGGCATGACGATTTTATCTGGCAAACGTGGATTAATAGTAGGTGTGGCGAATGAGAGATCTGCCGCATGGGGCATTGCCAAAAAAGCGTCTGATTTAGGCGCTGAACTAGCCTTTACCTATCAAATACCAGCCTTTGAGAAACGAATTGCGCCTCTTGCAGAATCAGTCAAATCGGAAATTATGATACCGTGTGATCTAAGTGAAGAAGCGTCTGCTAAAAAAGCGATGGAACAGCTATCAACGCATTGGTCAGAGGTGGATTTTGTAGTTCACGCAGTTGGGTTTTCAGATAAACAAGAATTAAGCGGCGCTTATTTTAATACGTCACGACAGAATTTCAGGCAGACCATGTTGATCTCTGCCTTTTCCTTTACTGAATTGGCGCAAGCATCTGCTCCAATGATGCCAAATGGTAGCTCGCTTCTTACATTGAGTTATTTGGGAAGTGTTAGAACCACTCCGAATTATAACGTAATGGGGGTTGCAAAAGCAGCTCTTGAAGCATCCGTGCGATATCTGGCTGTTGATCTTGGCGGCCGAAATATAAGAGTTAATGGTCTCTCTGCTGGACCAATGAAAACACTTGCTGGTGCAGCCATAAGCGGCTCGCGCAGTATTTTCCGTCATAGCGAGAAAAATGCACCTTTGGGAAGAAATCCTGACATATTTGAAGTTGGCGGCGCAGGCTGTTATTTAATATCAGATCTTGCAAGCGGTGTGACAGGGGAAATTCATTATGTAGATGGCGGCTTTAACAATGTAGGCGTGCCACCAAGTGATGTTTAGGGTTATTGAATTATCTTTTTAAATCTTGCGCAAGAAAAAGCCAGCATGAAAGCTGGCTTTGTATTTTTTAAGTTTTTCACAAAAAGAATATATTATTCAGATGCCTCTTCTTCTGAATCATTAGAAACAGCTTCTAGATCTGCGCCTGTTTCTTGGTCTACTCTCTTCATC
>JAACDT010000027.1 GCA_009936885.1 Alphaproteobacteria bacterium | reverse complement strand
GGCGCTGGGACTGGCTCTGATGAAACCGGAATTGCGCATAAAATTAATGTGATTAAAGTGGGGCTTGAAAAACATGGTAGGCGTTCTGACTTATCAGCTCTACTTGCTTTTGGTGGAAGGGAGCAGGCCGCAATTTGTGGGGCGATACTAGCAGCAAGAGCGGCATCTATTCCTGTATTACTAGATGGTTTTATATGCACTGCTGCCGCAGCACCTTTATATGCGCTATCCCCTGAATTGTTAGATCATTGTCTTGTCGGGCATAAATCTGCAGAACCTGGCCATCAAAAGTTGCTAAATGCCATGAATAAAACGCCTATACTTGATCTTGATATGCGGCTTGGTGAGGGCACTGGTGCTGCCCTTGCATTGTGTATTTTGCGTGGTGCAGTGGCCTGTCATAACCAGATGGCAACTTTTTCGTCTGCAGGGATTAGTAATTCATGAATTGGATTGGCATACGCTTAGCAGAGTTGCAATTGGCCTTTATGTTGCTGACGCGCCTGCCTGCTGGCAAACTTACATCTCATCTGCCTGAATTAGCGCACGCCAGATGGGCGTTTCCAATAGTGGGCTGTATTGTTGGAGGTATTATCGCGGCAAGTTACATCATCCTATCGTTATTACTGTTACCTTCTTTTGCGGCGGCTATTCTTGCAATTACAGCAGGCCTGTTCTCTACAGGCGCTATTCACGAAGATGGTCTTGCCGATTGTGCCGATGGATTTGGTGGGGGTCAAGATAGGGAAAAAAAATTAGCGATTATGCGCGACAGTGCCATTGGCAGTTATGGCACGCTCTCATTAATTATTATTATGGGATTGCGCATTTTACTATTATCCATGCTTCCTGCAAAGCTGGAGATTGTGACACCTATAATCATTTGTGCTGTTATTAGCCGATATGCGATGGTTGGATATTTGTGCCTTTTGCCAGCAGCAAGGCAAGACGGGCTTGGAAATCAAGCTTCGGGCAATCAAGCTTCAGGCGATAATATCTCTGCTCTGCTTTTGGCAGGTCTCATTGCATTACCTGCATTTGTGTTAGGTGCTTTTGGATTAATTTACGTTATAATTACAATAGTGATTGTGGCCTTGATTTGGGGTGTGATTGCAAAATATCAGCTGGGTGGGCAAACCGGCGATGTCTGTGGTGCAGGTCAAATAATATGTGAGACATCAGGCTGGTTAATAATAGCCGCAATTTATGGCGGTTTATGATGTCTCTTTATCTTCAAATCTGTCAATCCTGCTTGCCAGTTGAGGATAAAACCTTGCCAGATGATGCCGCATTCATGAATTTGCAAGCAGCATTGCAAACGGCAGGGTTTGAGGCGCGTATCGTAAGTGCACCCTGTCTTGGGGTGTGTTCAGCCCCAACTAGCTTAACCCTACAATCAGAAAAACGACCTTTGTATATTTTTAAAGATATAGACCTCAAACGAGATCAAGCAGATATTATTGCAACATGCAGGTCATATTTAGATTCTAATAATGGATGGATTGAAGATGCAAGAGAATGTGGCAGGTTACGGCATTTATTGCACGCAAAAATTCCAGCTATCTAGCTCTCATTCTCCAACGCAATAATAGATGAAATAAGTGCATTATTAACAAAAAATGGACGGTGATCATTACTATTCAATGTTATTTCAAGGCTTTTTGCGTCCTTTGGTATCTCGCTAATATGAAACCAGTTTCCATAGAGGCGTGCGATTTTTTGTCCGTCTATATATAAATGTGCATGCCCCATTCCGTCTTTATGTTCAAGCCCTGATAACTCTGGAGCAAATGTAAAATTACGTGTTTCAAGATTTAAATTAAATCCAGAAACAGGGTCCTCCTCGAGTTTTGCTTTGATAGTCGGCACGGCTATGTTTTTGGCTATATGAATTGGAGAATCATGCATTTTTTCATGATTGCTTGAGTGGGTGGGAAAATTAGTCAACTTAGAATGTGATTCAGGAGTGCTTTCGGGGTGTTTATGGCCATCAAATGTAACCTTATTTCCAGCAGCAATCATAAAACCTATTAAACCGCTAAATAAGGCACCTATGGCGCATAGCCCTAAAAATCGAAGGTCAATTTTTCTCATGAGTAATAGGCCTTGCTTAAGATTAACGAAGTCGCACTCGTGTTTCAACGAGTAGCACGCACTGTTTCTTTTTGAAGAAAAAAGGCAGATAACCCCCCAAGCATGGCCCAGGAAATAAAACCGATGCCAAGCGCACGGCTTGCAAAAAGCGCGCCGATTTCAGTAGGCGCTGGGCCAGTGAAGATATCTGGTTCTGGTGCGCCAATAATATGCGGCGCTAAGATTAAAGCGGCACCGATTATAAAACGCGAACCCTTTTCAGTAAAAGCAATTATCCATAATCCGCCAGCTGTAAGTAGGGTTGTTGCAAACCACCAAATTTGACGCGACTGAAGTTCTGCTGCTGCTACTCCTGGCACCTCTGGAGGCAATGAAATTGCAGGTGCAAGATGCACTACGAAAAAACCAGAAACACCCCATATGATGCCTTGATGAAACGTAATGGTTGTTTCTGATTTCTGCTCTCGAAGCATCATGGCAGCAATTAGAATGAGTGCATAGCCTGTATAAATAAGTATGCTAAATAATAAAGAAAGCCCATCACGTATAGGCTGTATATACTCTAAATCAGGGTGCGCGCTATTTATAGAACCATCAAAATGGCTCAAAATTCCAGCTTCATATAATTCAGAGTGTAGAAGTATAGGTTGTACAAAATACCATTGAAGAGCCCCCGCGATTATTCCGCCAATAGCGCCAGCAAATAAACCACTCACTATTATTCGTGAAAACATAATGCGTTACTCTTTTTTTAAGCTCTTTTATGGCTCTCTTGTTTTTGAGCCGCTTGCTTAGTGGCAAGGAAATCCAGTTGCATGTCGGACATCGTGAGCAGCTTCATGCAGCATTTGGGATTGTGCGTGACCTGCAATATAAATTATTATAAGCCCAAGAACAGCTGCAAAGGCAATCGACAGAAGCTGAGATTTAGATTGGCTGACTGATTGAACAATGGCTGTCATATTAAACCCTTCTATTATTGTTAAGCGCGAAAATTAATAGGTTAGATAGTAGCGTTAATTTGCATTGGAAAACAACAATAAATAGTAGTCAAATAAATTATATTTTTAAAACTTCTATGGTGTT
>JAACDT010000158.1 GCA_009936885.1 Alphaproteobacteria bacterium | reverse complement strand
TTTGTTTTCCGAATCCATTTTTTTAATCCCCCGATTTCACAAAGTTTAAGACAACATAGTAAAAAACTATGTAATAAAAAAGAATTAATATTTTTTCTTTCAACAGTATTTCATAAAAATCTAAAACAGAATAAGTCATATTATTAAAAAATATAAAATTGTGTTAAAAAAACACAAATCAATCTTGCTTATCAATGCATAAACGTTAAGCTAGTGGCATTAATTTAACTGGTTGGTTTTAGCTTAAAATTAGGTAATGCACACATAATGAAACCCAAAGTATCAAAACAGAAACAAGTAACAGGTAGTTTGTCTGTAATAGCCTATACGGGATTGATAATTATCTTATGGCTTGTGCTGTCTGGTCACTATACACCCTTGTTACTTTGGTTTGGTGTTATTAGCTGTACATTTGTTGTTTTTCTTACTTGGAACAGTAATTTTTTCAATGGGGAGTTAAGGCCAGAGCAGCTGTTTGTAAAGGTTCCTGTCTATTGGATATGGCTTGGCGGTGAAATTTTAAAATCAAATATCGCTACTGCAAAAGCAATATGGATGAACAAATTTGATCCTGAGATTTTTTCAGTAAAGGCAACTCAGAAAAATGAAAATGGGCTTGCTAATTATGCAAATTCTATAACCCTAACCCCAGGTACTGTTACAGTTTCGATAAATGAGAATATTTTCCTTGTGCATGCGCTAACAGCTGAGATGGGTGATGATGTGCGCTCTGGCACTATGGATAAAAAAGTAACGAAGCTGGCATTATGATGTTTGTTGCTGTTCTTATTGCCTGTGCTGTTTGTATAGTAATGCTTGTTGCGAGAGCAGCAAGTGGGCCTTCTGCTTTTGATAGGATTTTAGCTGTAAATAGCGTCGGCACAATCATCATTTTAGGCATCTCATTGCATGGGTTTGCATTAGGCAGACCAGAGTTTGTGGATATTTCAATTTTATATGCCGTGCTGAATTTTCTTGGCACACTTGCTATCCTTCGGTTTTATCGCAGCTCAGATGCCAGCGACGAGGATGTGGTATGAGCTTGATATTAGATATCTCGTCTATCTTGTGCTTTGTTATTGGCACTGCGGCACTCATCACCGGAAGTCTAGGCTTG
Organism: Alphaproteobacteria bacterium; assembly: GCA_009936885.1. Taxonomy (GTDB): domain Bacteria; phylum Pseudomonadota; class Alphaproteobacteria; order Puniceispirillales; family Puniceispirillaceae; genus UBA5951. Next base: position 4,603 of record JAACDT010000158.1, on the reverse strand, counting down.
TTAAGATTACCAGATGTATATAGCAGAATCCATGCTGCTGGAATAATCGATACAGCAGGCGTTGGTTTTATTGTATTAGGCATGATGCTTCAGGCGGGTTTGTCTCTTACGTCTGCTAAATTAGCATTGATTGTTTTCTTTCTATTTTTTACCAGTCCCATTTCAGGGCATGCGATAGCAATGATGGCACATAAATTTGGCGTAGATCCTAAGGCACGTAACTTAAAGGGTAAGCCTGAGGATACAGGAGAGCCTAATGATTGAACTTTGGGTCAATGTTTTTCTGGTATCGCTTTTGGTCATTATCACATTCTATATTATGCGTCTGAGGCGCCTTATAGGAATTGTGGCTTTGTCGGGCGCTTATTCGCTAACGGCAGCCGCAATTTTTGTAAATATGGATGCTGTGGATGTCGCTTTTACAGAGGCGGCGGTGGGCTCTGGGATATCTACCATTCTATTTCTGGCGGCATTACGCTATTTACCAGTCGAAGAGGCACATGAAACACGATATCCAGTTTGGAGTTTGTTTTTATGCGGTATTGTTGGATTGATGCTTATAATCGCCGCTTTTGCATTACCTGAATTTGGAGATCCGAATGCACCTGCACATCTCCATGTTGCACCACGCTATATCGAAGAGAGCTATCCCTTATTTCATATTCCCAACGTTGTTACCAATGTACTAGCCAGCTATCGGGGTTTTGATACATTAGGGGAGACAGTCGTTGTGTTTACCGCTGGCTTAGGCGTAATTATTTTGCTAACAGGCTCTACTCTTTCTATGCGTTTCAAGCAATCTGCAACATCGTCAGATAATCAAACTGCAAAGTTTGATGAGGAGACCAGAGATGCGTGATAATCCGGTTTTCAAAATCGTTAGCAAAATCTTGTTCGGGCCTATTATTATATATGGTCTATATGTTCAATTTCATGGAGATTATGGACCCGGAGGGGGATTTCAGGCTGGCGTTATTGTTGCCGCCGCTTTCATTCTTTACTCTATGATCTATGGTCTGGAAGAAGGCAGAAAACTTATGCCTGACTGGATTATTCGCTCGGTTATGGCGCTAGGTGTTTTGGTTTTTGGCGGCACAGGCATTGCCTCAATCCTATTTGGCGCGAATTATTTGGATTATAGTCCGTTTGCCTATAAAATTTATAAGGCTCAACATTTAGGGATAATCATTGTTGAATTAGGTGTCGGATTAACCGTATTTGCCGTTATGCTTGGATTATTTAACGCCTTTGCGGGGTTTAAACCACACAAATGAGTATCAATCTAATCGTGTTATATTGGAATTATATTACTGTTATTATGCTAATGATGGCAGGTCTCTATATTATTATTAGTAACCAGAATTTTATAAAAAAGCTCGTTGGTCTATCCATCTTTCAAAGCTCGGTTTTTATTTTCTATATCTCTCTTGGTAAGGTTTCAGGGGGAACAGCCCCTATACTGACAGGTGTCGAAGATACGGTATATTCAAACCCGCTACCCCATGTTCTTATACTTACCGCAATTGTGGTTGGGGTTGCCACCAACGCACTTGGGCTAGCATTAGTGGTGCGGATACAAGAAGCCTTTAAATCGATAGAAGAACATAAATTACTGGCACTTAAAAAAGAAGACGGCCTTAAAGATATACAAATTGAAGTTACTAAAGAAGATAGCCCGGTATAATGCTGATATTAGATAACATTCCTGCATTGCTTGTTGCCATGCCTCTTTTGGCATCTGCTGTGGTATCGCTTCTACCTTCTGCTAGAATTGGGTGGGGCATTGCATTTCTTACTACTCTGATTTGTCTTTATATGGCGTTTGAGTTGGTTGGCATTATATCCTCCACTCAGGCTTTGAGCTATGCCTTTGGGGGCTGGGAGCCACCATGGGGAATCGTCTTCGTATTAGATAGTGCTAATGTCTATCTGGTGTTGCTGGTCGCCTTTGTTTCTGTAATAGCAACTTTGTATGCTTATACCATGTTAGCGCGTGAAATAGCAGTTGAAGATTTACCAAAAGCCTATGCAGTTTGGCTTTTGGCGATTGCAAGTTTATTTGGCCTTGCCATGACTGGAGATGCATTTAACCGTTTTGTATTTTTGGGAATTTCAGCATTAAGCTCGATTACCCTTATCGCACTTGGGGCTGGTCATGATAGACGCGCTTTGCTTGCGGCGTATAATTATCTCATAATTGGGGCAATTGGAGCGACATTTTACGTAATTGGTGTTGGGTATTTATATGCTGCAACTGGCTCATTAAACTTGATAGATATCTCAGATAGGCTCAACGAGTTAGGAACAAACCAGGCTGCGATAACCGGGCTTGCATTCATGCTTGCTGGTATAATGGTAAAAGCAGGGGTGTTTCCAGTGCATATCTGGATGCCTGCGGCTTATAGCTATGCGCCATCTGCAGTATCGTCGCTTCTAGCAGCAGTTGCTACTAAAGTTGCGATATATTATTTTGCCCGTCTATCATTTGGAATTTTTATAGATATAACCCAATTAGTTGATTTCTTTTTGTTATATATATTAATGCCGGTTTCTGTTCTTGCTATTTTCTATGGAACGATAGCGGCTATTTATCAGTCAGATTTCAAACGTCTATTTGCGTTATCTTCTATCGCGCAAATCGGATATATCACTTTTGCGTTTTCGCTTAATAGCCATTCCGGCATTTCAGCTGGATTTATACATATAATCAATCATGCTTTGATAAAAGGTGCCTTATTTATGGCAGTTGGCATATTTGCATTAGGCATTGGCTCTAGAGCTACAATGTCATCTATGCAAGGTGTCGGAAGGCAGATGCCAATAACCTTTGCAGGTTTTGTGATGGCAGGGCTTGCCTTGATAGGAGTTCCGCTAACAGCTGGGTTTATCTCAAAGCTCTATTTGTTCAAAGCCATTCTTGAAACAGGGAACGGCTTTTACGTTGCGTTAATTGCATTAAGCAGTGTGTTTTCTGTGTTATATCTGTGGAAGATATTTGAAGTTATGTGGTTAAAGGAGCCAGTTCAACCGCTGAAAATTAACAAAGAACCTGCATCAGCCTATGTGCCGGTTTGGTTGATGGTTGCCGTGATCATGATATTTGGCGTCTATAGCGGTGATGTAATTTCATCGGGAATAGGGGCTGCAAATGCCCTTATCGGAGCAAGATAAATGAGTGATTTGCAACTCTTATTGACTATCAGTCTTGTAATGCCACTGCTCTCGGCACTGGTGGTGTTAGTGTTCTCCAACCAAGAAAATATTCGTGACATATGCGGACCCGTCGGTGGATTAATTACGTTTATATCTGCTATTTTTATTGCATCTGCCATAATAGATGGCAAAACGGTATCGATTACCTTATGGCAAATAGCACCTGGTATAGATTTTAGCTTTGCTGTTACGCCCCTTGGTGCTTTATTTGGTCTTGTGGCCTCTGGGTTATGGATTTTGGCCTCTATTTATACTGTTGGTTATATGAGAGGTGCCAAGGAGAAAAATCAAACAAGATTTGCTTTTTACTACGCTGTTGCTATTCATGCCGCAATGGCAATTTCTTACTCTGGCAATCTGATGATGCTGTTTATTTTTTATGAGGTATTAACCTTTTCAACTTATCCGCTTGTGGCGCACAGCCAGACTAAAGAGGCCAGAAACGCAGGGCGGCTTTATATGGGGATTCTGGTTGCTACCTCCTTATTACTATTTTTGCCTGCAATTTTCTGGGTCTGGGCTGTTTCAGGTACGCTAGAATTTACCAAAGGCGGGATTTTGCCTGCAGACTTTCCGCCATTTTTGGTATCTGTCATGCTTGCCATGTTTGCATTTGGCATTGGAAAGGCGGCCTTAATGCCGATACATCGCTGGTTGCCAGCTGCGATGGTTGCGCCAACGCCAGTTTCGGCGCTTCTTCACGCTGTGGCCGTTGTAAAGGCAGGTGTGTTTTCTGTTCTTACAATAACAGTATATATTTTTGGTATTGATTTTCTAAACACAACTGGCAGTGCTGTATGGCTTGCTTGGCTGGCAGCCTTTACAATCTTAGCATCATCTATCATTGCAATTACGAAAGATGATTTAAAAGCTAGACTTGCTTATTCTACGATTTCACAACTTTCTTATATTGTTCTGGGTGCAGCCTTGGCAACAGCAGCTGCAACTGAAGGAGCAGCGTTGCATATTGTAATGCATGCAACTGCAAAAATTACTTTATTCTTTTGCGCTGGTGCGATTTACGTAAATGCTCATATCAAAAAAATCACGGAATTAAATGGGTTAGGGCCTAAGCTGCCACTTATCTTTATCGCTTTTTTTCTAGCATCCTTGTCCATTATTGGCATTCCGCCAATGGGGGGAAGCTGGTCAAAGTTTTTACTGATGGCTGGGTCAGTGGATGCTGGAATGCCTCTTATGCTTGCGGTACTTGCTATCTCTTCCTTGTTAAACGTATATTATTTGCTGGAGCCTTGCGCCCGTGCGTTTTTCAAGCCGGCGATAAAAGAAGTTCATATTGAAAACTATATTTTAACGATTGTACCGCCTGTAGTAACTGCAATGATAAGCCTATCCTTATTCTTTACAATAGACTGGCTAAGACCTCTTA
>JAACDT010000026.1 GCA_009936885.1 Alphaproteobacteria bacterium | reverse complement strand
GATAAGGTTACCTTTGTAATCGCCCCGATGTTAACTTTTGTTTTGGCGTTAGTTGCATGGGCCGTCATACCGTTTGGCGAATCTCTCGTTATTGCAGACATAAATGTGGGTATTTTATATTTATTTGCTGTCTCGTCACTTGGCGTTTACGGAATTATCATGGCTGGATGGGCCAGTAATTCTAAATATGCGTTTTTAGGCGCGTTGCGTTCAGCTGCTCAAATGGTTTCGTATGAAGTCTCAATGGGGTTGGTGATTATCACTGTATTATTATGTGTTGGTTCACTAAATTTATCAGATATAATTGAAGCTCAGAGACCTGTATGGTTTGCACTTCCTCTGTTCCCTATGTTTATTATCTTCTTTATTTCAACATTAGCGGAAACAAACCGGGCACCATTCGACTTACCAGAGGGTGAATCTGAGTTAGTTGCAGGTTATTTCGTTGAATATAGCTCTATGAGTTTTGCATTATTCTTCCTTGGGGAATATGCAAATATGATTTTGATGAGCGCCATGACTACCATATTATTTTTAGGGGGTTGGCTTCCTCCTTTTGATATTTATCCACTTAACATCATCCCTGGCCCAATTTGGTTTATTTTGAAAATTTGTTTTGTGCTATTTGTCTTTCTTTGGATGAGAGCAACAACACCTCGATATAGATATGATCAATTGATGCGTTTAGGATGGAAAGTATTTCTGCCGTTTTCTCTTATCTGGGTTGTTCTAACAGCCGGATTTTTAATTAGTTTTGATATGCTGCCAGCGACCGCTGGGCTTAATTAGAAAAGGAGCCTATTTTATGCAAGCTGCGATGAATGCAATCAGATCCTTCCTGTTGCTTGAAATACTTCGGGGTTTATCACTGACATTAAAGTATTTTTTTAAGCCTAAGGTAACTTTGAATTACCCGTTCGAGAAAGGCACATTATCGCCTCGTTTTCGCGGGGAACATGCTTTGCGTCGGTATGCTAATGGTGAAGAGCGATGTATCGCATGCAAGCTTTGCGAGGCAGTGTGTCCAGCGCAAGCTATAACGATCGAAGCGGAGCCAAGAGATGATGGCTCAAGGCGCACAACACGATATGATATCGATATGACCAAATGCATTTATTGCGGTTTTTGCCAAGAAGCCTGTCCGGTTGATGCGATTGTAGAAGGACCAAATTTTGAATTTGCGACAGAAACCCGTGAAGAGTTGTTCTATGATAAAGACAAGCTTCTTGCAAACGGTGATAGATGGGAAGGGGAAATAGCTCGTAATTTAGCAGTAGATGCTAAATGGCGATAGCTAATTAACAATAAAACAATGAATTACACACAGTGTTTAATCTTATCTAGCAGGTTTGGTTTTGGTTGGAGAAATACATGATTGAAACGTTATTCTTCTATCTCTTTGCCAGCATTACATGTCTTGCAGGTTTGATGGTTATATCCTCGCGCAATCCTGTTCATTCAGTTTTGTTTCTAATTTTAGCCTTTTTTAATGCCGCTGGATGATTTGTGTTACTCGGGGCAGAATTCTTGGCGATGTTACTCGTGGTTGTGTATGTCGGCGCGGTGGCTGTATTATTCCTATTTGTGGTGATGATGCTGGACATAAATTTTGTTGAGTTACGAGAGGGCTTTCAGCGTTACATGCCTTTAGGACTTGGCGTTGGGGGCGTGTTGCTGGCAGAGATATTATTTGTGTTTTTTAATAGCGCAGATATGCCCGAGAGAGTGGTAATGGTAAATGAAGTCAGTAATACACGTGCGCTTGGACGCATTCTCTACACTGATTATATCTATTTGTTTCCACTTGCTGGATTGATATTGCTTGTTGCGATGATAGGGGCGATTGCTTTAACGCTTCGTAAAAGAGAAAATGTTCGCCGCCAATCTATTGCAAGTCAAACAGAGCGCACCCGCGCAGATAGTATTGAGGTTGTAACAGTACCCTCAAACACAGGTGTGAAGAGGTCTTAAAAATCATGGAAATCACTCTTTCTCACTACCTTTCAGTATCCGCAATATTATTTGTGTTTGGTGTGTTTGGTATATTCATTAACCGTAAGAATGTAATAACAATTTTGATGTCTATTGAGTTAATATTACTGTCGGTAAATATTAATATGGTAGCATTTTCAGCCTTCACAGGCACAATTTCTGGACAAATATTTTCACTTTTTATTTTGACAGTAGCTGCAGCAGAAGCAGCAATCGGGCTTGCTATTCTAGTAATTTACTTCCGGAATAGAGGGTCTATTGCGGTTGAACATATCAACGTGATGAAGGGGTAACGCAGTGCTTTACCAAGCAATTGTATTTTTGCCATTATTAGGCGCAGCTGTTGCAGGCTTGCTCTCTGTTCGCCAGCAGCATCTGCCTGCAGAAATAGTAACAGTCGTGGGTGTGTGCGCCTCATTTTTTCTATCTTGTTTCGCATTTTATCACGTAGCATTGTTACATAATCCCGTTAATCTTGAAGTTGCACGATGGATTAATTCAGCTGATTTTGTGGCGAACTGGTCTTTTCGGTTTGATACGCTGACAGCTGTTATGCTGATTGTTGTTACCTCGGTTTCCTCATGTGTTCATATTTATTCCATTGGCTATATGCATATCGATAAGGCACGTGCGCGTTTCATGTCGTATCT
>JAACDT010000025.1 GCA_009936885.1 Alphaproteobacteria bacterium | reverse complement strand
CTTAGCACATGCAGGTATTAAGTGGCGGATGCCCTTTATAAAGAGACAGTCATCAGGTTCGGTAATTATAGAACCGACGGCACAGGCTATTATTGCAAATGAGGAGAACAATCAGACTGTCATTCCTAATGAGGACAGTCTTTCCTCTGAATTTGACAGCTTAAACCTTTTTGAGGTGTATCGGCACACCGGATATGACCGCTTTGAAACTGGCAATAGGGTTGATGTTGGCATCAACACGAATTTTGAGGCAGATAATGGTAACTCCTACCGCATGTTTGTCGGGAAATCTTATCGGGATAAAGCAGCAGAACGACCCACAATTGGAACAAAGCAAGGCAAAAAAGCTTCAGATTGGCTCGTAGATGTAAACCTTCAGCAAGCCTCAGGTTTGGGTTTTAACGGTCAATTTAGATTTGACGATGACAATCAGCAACACATTCGAAGCGATGGTGAAATTTACGCCACCATCAAAAGAGCTCATTTCTCTCTCCAATATACTAATCTTGACGCATCTATCACGCCAGAGGGAAGAGACCGCGAAGAAACAAGAGGTTCCTTTGATTTCAATCTGTCAGAAAACTGGGTTTTAAATGGACATATCAAATATGATATGGAAAGAGATGCGCGCCTTAAAAACTCAATCGGGCTTAGTTACCGGGATGATTGTACCGATATAAGTCTGAGTTTTAATCAGTCATTCACGCGTAACGGAAATATCGGGCCACGCAATGGGCTAACATTTAAAATTATTTTGCGAACTTTAGGTGGACAATAAAATCAGAAAAAGCCATATGAGAATTTTAATACAAGGCTTGTTTCCTTGTCTTTCACATGCGAACCTGCGGACATCTTGCAATGGATTCGATTATTAACATTAAGTGATGTATATGGAATTTTCTTGCTTAACTCATATTGTGAATACGATTGTTTCTTTGAATAAATTCATGACTACAAAAAATAAAATTATAGCTCTTATTTTTATGGCTTTTATGACGTCCATTACTGTCGAAGCACGTGAAGTCGAGGGTATTGCCGCCATTGTAAATGATGAAGTAATTTCCAAATTTGACGTAGACCAACGTGTTAATCTTTTTCTGGTGACGTCTGGTATCGAACGAACACCGCAAAATGTTGATGGATTAAGACGTCAGGTTTTGCGCAGTTTGATACAAGAAAAACTGCAACTGCAAGAAGCGCGTGACAGCGAAATAGACATCTCCCAAGCAGAGATAAATGCAGCAATGCAAGATATGGCAGCTGGTTCCAATCGGAGTCTTGATGAGGTTGAAAAATTTCTCAAAGAAAATAATGTCCACATCCGTACTATGGAAGACCAGATAGAAGCTGAATTGGCTTGGAATCGCTTTGTTAGAGGTCGTTTTGGCGGGCAAATCTCAATTGGTGAATTAGAAATTGATGAAACACTGGAACGGGCTGAACAGGCGATGAACCAGGATCGTGTAAATATTAGCGAAATTTTATTGCTCGTTAATAATCAACAAGACGGACAAAGGCTCATTGCGGAGGCCGCACAAATTGTTCAACAATTGCGTGCGGGCATTAATTTTGGCGCAGTTGCCAGACAATTTAGTGCTGCGTCGTCATCAGCCAGTGGCGGTAATTTAGGATGGATACCCGTAAACCAGCTTGATGAAAATATTGTTCCTATCATTGAAAATATGGCGATTGGGGATATATCCGAGCCTATCGAAACTTCTGCTGGTATCTATATTGTTCAGTTAAACAGCAAGCAACAATCCGGCGGCGTTGACCCTATGCGTAATTTGTTTGATTTGCTGATTATCACATATGATGTAGCCACCGACGGCCATTTGGCAAAACTTGAAACGCTTAGAGAGAATTTTACAACCTGTAAAAAAACTGAGATTTCTGCCAATGAAATGAAAGCCCGTAATGTGACCAGAACCGGTAAGGTAGAACTTCGCCGTTTCCCTAAAAACCTGCAGTCTGAGATAAGTAAAAAAGAAGCTGGGCAGGTTATTGGCCCTAAAATGAACGAGAAAATCGCTGAAATGGTTATCGTTTGCGACCGTAAGGATGATCAAGGCGCAACCATTTCCCGCGACGCAATTGAAAACAATCTTTACTCACAAAGACTGGCTATCATGGCGCGCCGTCATTTACGAGAATTAAGGCGTGACTCAATCGTAGAGTATCGGTAGTGCCGGAAACGGAAGACCCGCTACCGCCCTTGCGCGATGTTATTCGTGATCATGATTTACGCGCAAGCAAAGTACTTGGACAAAATTTCATTCTTGATTTGAATCTAACAAGACGCATTGCCCGAACTGCAGGACAATCAGGCAGTTCTCCCTTAAATAAAATTATTGAGATTGGCCCTGGGCCTGGAGGTTTGACACGCGGACTTCTTATGGAAGGTGCCGAACATGTAACCGTTATAGAGGCTGACGAGAGATTTCGCCCAGCTCTTGAGGATATCTCCAAGGCCTATCCTGACAGGCTATCTGTGGTGATGGGTGACGCCCTAAAAATCAACCCTAATGAAATTTTAGAGGGGGGGTATAAAATTGTTGCTAACCTACCCTACAATATTGCGACCCCTCTTCTGATAAAATGGCTGTCGCAATCTCCTATCCGTTGGGACAGCCTCACACTCATGTTTCAAAAAGAAGTGGCCCAACGTATTTGCGCTCAACCCGGCGATGACGCGTATGGTCGTTTAGCCATACTTAGCAATTGGCTGGCTGATACAACTATTGAATTTGATGTATCGGCCGATGTATTTGTCCCACCACCTAAAGTAACTTCGGCGATTGTCACGCTAGTACCAAGAGAGCAACCACTAGCTGAAGCAGATTTATCAATACTTGAAAAAGTTACAGCCGCAGCCTTTGGTCAACGCAGGAAAATGCTGCGGGCAAGCCTTAAACAGATTACGCCTGAAACAGAGAGTATACTTTTAGCGTGCAATATCGATCCAACACGCCGGGCAGAAACTTTAACAATTGAAGAATTCTGTGCGCTCTCGAGAGCTTTAAAAGAATATTTATAAATGTGAATATAGCACTTAGAAGGACGCGCGTAGCTGTTTAACAAAGTCAGATAAAGCAGTCTGACGCACACGCTTGAGCCTTTCAGCTTTCAAAATAGTCATTATTTTTCGGTGGGTTATAGCTACATCTTCATTTAAAATAATATAATCATATTCTGCATAGTGACTAATTTCATCTGATGCCTTCGCCATTCTTTTTGCAACAGTTTCAGG
>JAACDT010000157.1 GCA_009936885.1 Alphaproteobacteria bacterium | reverse complement strand
TTAGCAGATTTTTTTCTAACGCTTCAAATAAAGCAGCCGCCATTGCAAATACACCAGGGTCACCAGAGGATACGATTAAAACAATGCGTCCTGCTTGCGCTAAAGTTAGCGCATGCTCTGCCCGCTCTATCTCAACCCGATTATCGGAGGGATGCAACCTTACGCCTTGTTTGGGTGTGATCCTGTCTATGTAGGGAATATAGCCGATTATATCTGTTGCAAGATTTATCGCTTGTATTACCTGCGGTGTTATTTGTGCAGGATCGCCAGCGCCAAGGCCAACAACAATTACTCTTCCACTCATGGCCGTCTTCCTTGTCCATGTAGAATAATAATGGAAAAATAAGGCGCGTTTTCTGCTTTATAGTTAGATAATGGTTGCACCTTTTGCTCAGCCATAGCCGCATACTCTACGATGAACGCATCATCAAACCGACCTGTTATATTGAGGACTTGTTTGATTTTGGGCAAATTCCGCCCGATTTTCATTATTACAGCTGCATTAGTATCTCGTAATTGGTTTTCAAGAATGGCGGCATCCAAAGTACCCATCAAAATAGTGAGGATATCATCCCCCCAACTTATAGGTATGTTGGTAGCCGTCCAGGCAGCTGACATGCCAGTAATCGCAGGCACAACCTCAACCGGCAAGGTGTCTTTAATGCGGCTGTAAATATGCATGAAAGATCCATAGAAAAAGGGATCTCCCTCACATAATATAATCACATCTTCACCGGCCAGCGACAAGGATGAGATATGCGCACAACATTTGGTATAAAAGTCAGACAAAATCTCATTATAGCTTGGGTCTGATAGCGGAATTTCAGTTGTAATAGGATATTCCATTGCAAATTCTATTACATCCTCAGACAATAAAGGGCTGACAATTTGGCGGGCATGGCCAACGCGCCCAGCCTTTCTGAAAAAAGCAATATGTCTTGCTTCGCGAACTAGCCTGTCTGCTCTTACGCTTAATAAGTCCGTCGCACCAGGGCCAAGCCCAACGCCATAAATTCTGCCTTTTGGTATCATGTGAGTTTACTCATTTGGATTTTTTCTTACCTGACAATTCTATTCACTATGGCTAGCAAGGGCGTTTATCGCGGCTACCGTAATAGCGCTACCGCCAAGCCTGCCAGTGGTAATACAACATGGCACAGGCGCTGACGATAGTAATGCCTCTTTACTCTCACGTGCGCCAACAAATCCAACAGGACATCCAATAATTGCAGCTGGGCGGGGGTAATTGGGGTCTTTGAGTAAATTTAGAAGATGAAATAAAGCAGTTGGCGCATTTCCAATTGCAACTACGCCGCCTTCCAAATAGGGACGCCATACTTCACTGGCAACAGCAGATCTTGTATTACCAGCATTCTTGGACATTGCTTTAACGCGAGGGTCTTGCAATGTGCAAATAATTTGATTGCTCTTTGAAAGTCTTGAGCGGGTAATACCCTCACTAACCATTTTTGTATCACATAATATAGGAGCCCCTTTTTCTATAGCAGCACGCGCCTCTACCGCAAAATCAGAGGTGAATTTTATTGATTGTGCAAGCGTCACCATGCCAGATGCATGTATCATACGCACCGCGATGATTTCCTCTTCTGGTGTAAATGCTGATAAATCAGCTTCAGCCCGAATTGTTGCAAATGATTCCTTATAAATTGCAGCACCATTTTTTTCGTAATTAAAGAGCATTTTTTTCTAGTCTTTTGAAGGTTAAATTTGAAGGTTCAGTAACGCATCCATCAACGCAGATTCTGATAGAGATGTATAAGATGGCTTATCCCATGCACATCCATTTTCCAACATATTATAAGAGCCAAGCTCTCCTATAATGCAGATATCGCTGTTGGACGGCATGGCGCATCCCTTGCTGCATCCAGATATATGATATGATTTGCCCGCCAGAATTGCTTGGCTTTCACATATAGTTAATGCGAGTTGCTTTGTGCTCATGCTTGCGTTTGTGCAGGCGGGCATACCTGCGCAAGCAGTGACATGATACCTCAGGTCGTCTTTTGAGGTGATGAATTGCTGGCCTAGT
>JAACDT010000024.1 GCA_009936885.1 Alphaproteobacteria bacterium | reverse complement strand
TAGCTCTAATCAAAATACAGACGATCTTGAGCAAATAGACCTGCCTGTTGATTCCCTCTATAATAAAGCGCTGGATTCTGTTTATAAAGGCAAACCAAAAGAAGCAGCGTCATTATTTGAAGAAGTCGAGCGACAGCATCCCTACTCTAGCTGGGCTGTAAAAGCCCAAAGCATGGCTGCTTGGGCCTATTATGAAGCCAATGATTATCCACGGGCATTATCAACACTTGAGAGATTCATCGAATTATACCCAGCTCACGAAGATACCGAATATGCATATTATCTGCGTGCGTTATGCTATTATGAACAGATTGTTGATGTTGAACGAGATGCCGCAATGACCAAACGCTCGATGGATGCTTTTTCAGAATTGCTTCGTCGTTTTCCAGATGGAGTATACGCTCAAGACGGTCAATTAAAGCGCGATCTTGCTAGCTCAAACTTGGCTGGAAAAGAAATGGCAGTTGGAAGATTCTACCTCAAACAAGGATATATCTCAGCAGCAATTAATAGGTTTCAAACTGTAACAGAGAAATATCAAACCTCTAATCAGATCCCAGAGGCCTTATATAGACTAACAGTTTCCTTTAATATGATGAACCTAGATTACGAAGCTGAGAGAGCGTTAAAAGTGGCGCAGTATAATTTCCCAGATTCCCCTTGGACAGAAAAAGCAGAGGCTTTAATGGGTGCTACGAGGAGCAGTGATGAGACTGACCAAAAAGGGGTGGTAGGCGGCATCATTAGTAGAATTAACATTTTTAAGTAAACTCATGCTGGTTCACCTAAGCATCCGAAATATTGTATTAATCGAAAAATTAGATCTTGAATTTAATTCAGGATTAACCGTTCTCACTGGCGAGACAGGTGCTGGAAAGTCAATTCTGCTTGATGCATTAGGGCTCGCGCTTGGAAGCAGGGCTGATTTCTCGCTGGTGCGGCATGGGCATACATCTGCGCAAGTATCAGCTAGTTTTATCATTCCATCAGAACATCCCGTAAGAGATCTATTGATTGAGGCTGGAATCCCAATGCAAGATGAGCTGATTTTACGGCGTCAGTTACGCCAAGACAGGTCACCAGCCACTATCAATGATGAGCCAGTATCTGTAACTTTGCTTCGCAAATGCGGGGATTTACTTGTTGAAATACAAGGCCAGTTTGAAGGACGTGGTCTTCTTGATACCAGCACCCATCTCACTCTTCTAGATCGGATTTCTGGACATCCACACCTTGTTGTCAGCACCCAAGAAGCGTTTCAGCATTGGCGTCAATCACAGCAGAATTATAATGATGCGGAAGCAATATTTATAAAGGCTCGAGCAGAAGAAGATTGGCTAAGAGAGTCTTTGAAAGAATTAGATATGCTTCTGCCCGTTACTGGCGAAGAAGAAGAGCTCATGACGGAGCGGAATGTTCATGCAAATGCGAATAAAATCATTCAAGGATTACAATCTGCTCATGAAATTCTAAGTCATGATGATGGCGCTATTAGCAAGATTGGGTCTGCAAGCGCCCATCTAGATAAAATAGAAACGCTTGGTAGTAATCTTGTGAATTCGGTAATTGAAAAATTACAGCAGATTACATTTGAATTAAATGAAGTAGAAACAGAACTTCGCGATGCTGCTGAGAATTTAGATGCAGATCCCAGACGGCTTGGAGAAATTGATGAAAGACTTCATTTGCTTCGCTCACTAGCGCGAAAACATAATTGCTCTGCAGATAATTTAGCTGAGTTGTATCATAGCTTCCAAGAAAAAATTACGCGTCTAGATGACGAAACAGATAATATTGCCCAGCTCCGCTTACAACGTGATGCTGCTTATGAGCAGTATGTAAAGAAAGCCAAGGAGTTAAGTGCTTCCAGAATTACCGCAGCACACATCTTAGATCAGCAGGTTATGCAACAGCTTCCTGTTTTAAAACTTGAAAGCTCGGAATTTAAAACAAATATCCAATTATTAGATGAAGATAGGTGGAGCGCAAATAGTATTGATAAAGTACGGTTCGAGGCACGAACCAACAAAGGTCAAGCAATCGGTGCCATCGATAAAATAGCCTCCGGAGGTGAATTAGCAAGGTTTTTGCTTGCGCTTAAAGTTGTATTATCTGAAGGAGAGCCAGATAAATGTCTTATATTTGATGAGGTGGATTCTGGTGTTGGTGGCGCGGTTGCAGATGCGGTTGGATCCCGCCTTTCTGCATTAGGAAAAACAACACAAACTCTAGTGATTACTCATTCACCGCAGGTGGCTGCCAAGGGACAAAATCACTTAAAAATAACTAAGCTGTCTGTTGGCGATAGCATTATCAGCAATACAACGCTTCTTGATGCGGATGGTCACCGCGAGGAAGTAGCTCGTATGCTTGCAGGAGAACAAATAACCGATGCAGCAAGAATGGCTGCTCGAACCTTAATCGATTCGCGCAGTTGAGTTGGCAGTTGCGTTAAAGGATAAAAAATAATTATGCCCTCTCAAAAACCGTATGATGAACTCACCATAGATAGTGTAAATATGCTTTCTGAGGATACGGCAAGAGAAGCAATGGTATATTTAAACGAGCAAATAGCGTCCCATGATATCGCTTATCACCAAAAAGATGCACCTGTAATTTCAGATGCACAATATGACACATTGGTCAAATTAAGTCTTGCAATAGAGAATGCATTTCCAAACCTTATATCGCAGAAAAACCCTTCTATGCGAATTGGCAGCGCGCCTTCGGAACAGTTTGCCAAGGTTAAACATGCGCGCCCAATGCTTTCACTATCGAATATTTTTGACCCGGAAGAGGTCGGTTTATTTATTCAGCGGATTAACCGCTTCCTAAATCTTTTTGAAGATGAGGCAGTTGGGTTTACTGCGGAGCCAAGAATTGATGGCTTGTCAATTTCACTTCGCTATGAGAAAGGCAGGCTTATTTCAGCAGCAACGCGCGGGGATGGCACAACTGGGGAGGATGTAACCCAGAATATAAGAACCATATCTGATATACCCTCGATGCTTCCTGAAAAAGCGCCAGATATTTGTGAAATCCGTGGTGAAATTTATATGAAAAAAACAGATTTCCACGCGTTAAATATAGCTCAGGGGGATGCTGGAAAAAAAGTTTTTGCAAATCCCAGAAATGCGGCTGCTGGCTCGCTCAGGCAAAAAGATGCACTAATTACTGCAAAAAGGCCCTTGCATTTCTTTGCTTATGCGTCTGGTGAGATTTCAAAACCAATTTCAAATACTCATTCAGGTTTTCTTACCTGTCTTTCTGAATTTGGGTTCACTGTAAACCCTTTGACCACTAAATGCGGGTCTGTAGAAAGTTTGCTTTCCACATATCATAACATAGCATCCTTAAGAAGTGAGCTTGAATATGATATTGACGGCGTTGTTTATAAGGTTGACAGGCTAGATTGGCAAGAACGCCTCGGACAAGTAAGCCGTGCGCCACGTTGGGCAATGGCTCATAAATTTCCAGCAGAACAGGCGGAGACGCGGCTGTTAGATATTGATATCCAGATTGGAAGAACAGGCGCACTTACTCCAGTTGCAAGGCTTCAACCAATTAATGTTGGAGGCGTTGTTGTCTCAAATGCTACGCTGCATAATGAAGGTGAAATAGGCCGCAAGGATATCCGTATTGGCGATACAGTAAGTCTACAAAGAGCAGGAGATGTCATTCCTCAAATCGTTGCTAGCCTGCCGAACCAAAGAACTGGAAGCGAGACTGTATTTTCGTTTCCAGACAGCTGTCCCATTTGCGGCTATCCAGCGATAAGACTAGATAACGAAGCTGTACGACGATGCACAGGTGGATTTAACTGTCATGCGCAATCCGTTGAACGCCTTATTCATTTTGTAAGCCGAGACGCCTTTGATATTGAGGGCTTAGGAGCCAAGCAAATCGTCTTATTTAACGAATTAGGCTGGCTAAAACAGCCCTCAGATATATTCCTACTTCCACATCGAAGAGATGAGATTGCACAGCTAGACAGAATGGGCGATAAATCGGCAACCAATCTATTCAATGCGATAAATTCAAGACGTGAAATCGCCCTAGGCCGTGTAATTTTTGCACTTGGTATTCGCCAGATTGGTATCGCAACGGCAAGGTTACTTGCGCTAACCTATCAGTCTTTGACTTCTCTTCAAGAGAGCTGCTTGCACGCACAAGATATTACACATCCCGCCTATCAAGATTTGATAAATATTGACCAGATAGGGGAATCTGTAGCTGGCGATTTAATCGATTTCTTTGCCCAAGAAGAAAATCAGAAATTAGTTGCAAGGCTTCTTGAACATATAACGCCTATTGCACCAACAACGCCAATATCTACCTCTCCCATTAGTGGCAAAATTATTGTGTTTACGGGTACGCTTAATCAACTCTCAAGAGCGGAGGCAAAGGCTCAGGCAGAACGAATGGGAGCAAAGGTTGCAGGCTCTGTCTCCAAAAAAACAGATTACGTAATAGTAGGTAGTGATTCTGGCAGCAAGGCTCAAAAAGCAGCTGAATTGGGGGTTACTATATTAACTGAAGAGGAATGGATAGCACTTCTATGATAAGGCTTCACATTTATGCTCAAACCAATCTTGCAGTTCGTGTGGAAGATGCGGTCTTATTTTTTCCAGCACTTCTTGATGATAGCTGTTCAAAGCGTCGATCTGGGTTTTCGATAACAAAGATGTATCAATTAGTCTTTTATCAAATGGAATAAAAGTGAGATTCTCAAAGCCTAGAAAATCATCAGAAACAGTGATTACGTGAACAAGGTTTTCCTGTCTTATGCCAAATTCACCTGGCTTATAATAACCAGGCTCATTAGATAAAATCATCCCTGCCAAAATTTCCTGGCTCCCGCGTTTAGATAGTGATGCAGGCCCTTCATGAGCACTTAATACGTGACCAACGCCATGGCCTGTTCCATGACCATAATCCATTTTATTATCCCACAAACCCTGTCTGCAAATGGCATCAAGCTGAATACCGCTAACCCCTTTTGGGAATATAGCATTCGATAAAGTTAAATGGGCGCCAACAACTAGGCTGTTTGCAAGCACCGCTTTGGCAGTGGGTTCTGCGATAGCAAAACATCTCGTAATATCGGTCGTTCCAGCTTTATAATGAGCACCTGAATCAATTAGTACCACACCATTATTCTCAATTTTGCTATCTTCTCCTTTTTTAGCACGATAATGAACAATAGCACCATTGTCATTAAATCCAACAATGGCTGGAAATGAGTCACATATATATTCAGGTTGCTGCGCACGAAATTCTGAAAGATAGGTAGCAACTTCACATTCGGTAATTGGCTGATTATATACTGCATGCTCAAACCAATACCAAAACTGACAAAATGCGACTGCATCTTTTATGTGAGCATCCTTCATACCCTTTAATTCAGCTTCGTTCTTTTGTGCCTTAACAAGCACTGTGCTATCTGGCTTAAATTCAATCGCACTATTTTGTTCTGAGAAACAATCTAACAATGCTTTGGGACAGGATGATTTATCAATTTGAATTTTTCTATCTACCAGCTTTTTAGCTATTTCTGACATTTCATTAAAGCATTTATGCTCGATTTCCAGACCCTCTATTTGAAAGTCTATCTCTGGCTTATCCTCTGATATTACGACTATATCACTGCTTGAGTGCACAAGTAACATTGCGTGAAAAAACGGTGTATGAGCAAGTGCATCGCCTCGAACATTTAATAACCAGTTAACACTATCTACTTTGCTAACCAAAATACTGGTTGAAGGGTCACCCTTACTTTGTCTTTCATATAGCTCCGTGATTTTCTGCTGTGCGGATCTGCCAGCTATCTCATCTGGCATATACCAGTGATGAATAATTTTCTTATCAGGTCTTTCCTGCCAAATTTCGTCAATAAGAGAATTTCTTAACGCTACCCAGCTGATAGAAATTCCGTTTGCGCTATCTAGAAGTTTTTCAACCTCGCCTGCGGTTATGGTCCAGCTATCGTAACCAATAACTATATTGCCTGCTACATCATCTAAATTAGCAATTACATCTTTAATGCCAAATTTCATGGTGTCGTAGCATTTCCACTCGTTAGCATCAGTCTGGTTTTGCATCTGCAAGCTATAACGCTGATCTGAAAATAATGCGGCTGAATTTTTTAGAATAAGCGCATAACCAGCAGAGCCTGTAAAACCACTAATATAAGCAAGACGCTCATCACACGGCCGAACCTCTTCTCCTTGAAATAGATCTGCTCTTTGAACGAGCAATCCATCTAACCCTTGCTTCTCTAATTCAGAGCGTAATGCTGTTAGTTTTTCGGATGATGTATTATCTGCCATCTAATCTCTACCTTTTTGAATAATTGGTTTTGGGCGCAAACAGGAGTGTTGACCATGCATCAATCTGAATATGCTGCATCACAAATAAATGATGATGTCGATAAATAGCGCGGATATCACGCATTTGACTTCTGAGAAGACCTGCGAGAATAACCCTGCCATTAGATGCGCGGTTTTGAGCAATTAGCGGTGCAAATTGTTTTAATGGTTTTGCAAGAATATTCGCAATTATCAAATCGAATTTCTGCTTTTTACGAAGCCTTTCATGCGAGAAACCGTCAGAATGAAGTGCAAAAAATGCCT
>JAACDT010000023.1 GCA_009936885.1 Alphaproteobacteria bacterium | reverse complement strand
TCCAGGGTTTGCCTGCCCTTTAGATGCTTTCATGACCTGACCAACAAAAAATCCAAACAACTTGTCCTTACCACTTCGATATTCGTCCACCTTATCTTGATTAGAGGCAAGAACCTCGTCTATCATAGAGATAATCGCACCTTCGTCAGATACCTGTTTAAGCCCTTTTACTTCAACAACCTGTTTGGCATCTTTTCCAGTCTCAAACATGTCTGCAAACACTTCTTTTGCGATCTTACCAGAAATACTGCCATCAGAAATAAGGTCAACTAACCCGCCAAGCTGTTCTGGGCTAACCGGGCTTTGCGCTAAATCAATACCAGCTTTGTTAAGAGCCCCAAACAATTCTACACTCATCCAGTTTGCTGTTATTTTTCTATCTCGCCCAGCGCTGGCTATCTCATAAAATGCAGCGACTTCTTTTTCTTCTGTAAGCACATTGGCATCATAAGAGGACAGACCATATTCATTTACCATTCGACTTTTTATCTCATCTGGTAATTCGGGCATATCTTTTTTAAGTTCTGCAATAAATGCATCATCGAATTTTAAGGGTAATAAATCAGGGTCAGGGAAATAACGATAATCATGCGCATCTTCCTTACCGCGCATGGTTCTGGTCATTCCAGTTGTGGTGTCAAATAGTCTTGTTTCTTGCGTAACCGCGCCGCCATCTTCAATAAGCTCTATCTGGCGTTGCACCTCATACTCAATTGTCTGCATAATAAAACGAACTGAATTAAGATTTTTAGTTTCAGTCCTGGTGCCAAGTGGCTCTCCTGGCTTTCTAACAGATACGTTGACATCTGCCCGAAGCGAGCCTTCTTCCATATTACCATCACAGGTCCCAAGATATCGTAAAATAGATCTTAATTTTTTGATATAAGCTGCTGCCTGCTCTGCTGAATGCATCTCTGGCTTTGATACGATTTCCATCAAAGCAACGCCAGAGCGGTTCAGATCAATATAGCTTTTTGAGGGATGCTGGTCATGCAATGATTTGCCAGCATCTTGCTCAAGATGAAGCCGTTCTATCCCAATAATATGTGAGCTTCTATCAGCAAGCTCTATTTGAACCTCACCCTCCCCTACAATAGGGTGTTTGAATTGACTTATTTGATAGCCTTGCGGCAAATCAGCATAAAAGTAATTCTTTCTATCGAATACGCTAAAATTATTGATTTTTGCGTTTAATCCTAGCCCGGTGATAACTGCTTGTTTTACGCATTCTGCGTTGATCACCGGAAGCATTCCTGGCATTGCTGCATCTACAAGAGAAACATGATGATTCGGACTTGCCCCAAATACAGCAGACGAGCCAGAAAATAATTTGGCGTTTGATACGACTTGAGCATGCACTTCCATGCCAATTACAATTTCCCAATCACCGGTTCTACCAGATACAAGCGCGCTCATAATAATTCTCCTGCTGAACGTGCGGGTGCTAGCAAAAACTGGGCTTGTGTTTCAATAGCGCTTGCAACCGAAAATAATCTATCTTCTCTGAACGGTGCTGCCAATAGCTGCAGGCCAAGCGGCAGACCCTGTTTCGATAATCCTGCTGGAACAGATATTCCAGGAATCCCTGCAAGGTTTGCAGGAACGGTAAAAATATCATTTAAATACATGGTAATCGGGTCTGATATTTTCGCACCTAATTCGAAGGCCGCAGTTGGCGTAGTGGGCGTTAAAATAGCATCCACATTGTTAAATGCTAAATCAAAATCCTGTTTTATCAATCGCCTTACCTGTTGAGCTTTTAGATAATACGCATCATAATACCCAGCAGATAGCGCATAGGTTCCAATAAGAATGCGACGTTGCACCTCTTCTCCAAACCCTGCGGCACGTGTTGCCTCATACATCTCATCAAGCGTTTCAGCGTCTACTCTGTTGCCATATCGCACCCCGTCATAGCGCGCAAGATTTGATGAGGCTTCTGCAGGCGCTATTATATAATAGCATGGGAGGGCATATTTTGTATGAGGAAGACTTATATCAACAATGGTTGCCCCTGCCTGTTCTAACCAAGACCGGCCCTGCTTCCATATTCGCGTAATTTCATCATCCATTCCATCCATATGATATTCGCCAGGAATACCAATGCGCATGCCCTCAACGCTAGAATTAACCGCGTCAGAGAAATTAGGCACACCAACAGATGCTGAGGTTGAATCCTTGCTATCATGCCCTGCCATTGCTGAAAAGATAAGCGCTGAATCCCCAACCGTACGCGTGAACGGGCCTGCTTGGTCAAGAGAAGATGCAAAAGCAATAATGCCCCATCTAGAGCAGCGGCCATAAGTAGGCTTTAATCCAACTACCCCGCAAAAAGCAGCAGGCTGCCGGATAGAGCCACCAGTATCTGTTCCAACGCTCATCAATGCAGAACCAGCTGCAACAGAAGAAGCAGAACCACCAGAAGAACCGCCAGCAGAAAGCGCAGCGCCATCTTTAGCACTCCATGGGTTCACAGCAGGGCCAAAGATACTTGTCTCATTAGATGAGCCCATCGCAAACTCATCACAATTCAATTTGCCAAGCATGACACCGCCAGACTGCCAAATCTGAGAAGTTACTGTGCTTTCGTAAGTAGGTGTAAACCCTTTTAAAATGCCAGAACACGCGGTTGTTTGAGTATCTTTTGTGCAAAATAAATCTTTAACGCCGATAGGCAGACCTGCTAATGGGCCTGCGCTTCCAGCGGCAAAGGTCTTATCAGAGTTTTCTGCCATTTTTTTTGCGATTTCAATCGTCGGCGTTACATAATTATTTAATGCCGATGTTGTTTCCATGGCATCGATGTAGGCGTTTGTTAGCTCAACAGACGATATCTCTTTTTTCAATAGAGAAGATGCAGCTTGCGTGGCCGTCATTTTTAATAAGTCTGACATGAAAAAACCTTATCGTATGTGTGAAATTTTTATTCTACAACCTTAGGTACTACAAAAAATTCCCCTGCAGTCTCTGGAGCATTTTTTAAGACCTGATCGTTTATTTCACCATCTGTAACTAAATCCTCGCGCCAAGGAAGCGAATGCTCATTAACGCTCGCCAATGGCTCAATGCCAGTAGCATCAACCTCTTCTAGCTGTTCAATCCAATTTAGAATATTGCCTAAATCAGCTGATAATAATTCTGATTTTTCGTCAGATATTTGCAGTCTAGCAAGACGGGCAATTTTCTTTACAGCATGTTTATCAACGGCCATTGTGATAATTCCAATTGTGATATTTCCGATTTTGGTTATGCTTATATATATAAATTATAGGTGCTAGCACGGCTTATGACAATCTGCAACATAGATGATACAATAACCCAAATTAATGCGGGTCAGCGCTTGATGGGGCTTGATGTTGGCAAAAAAACCATTGGAATAGCCCTTGGGGATCCAGGCCATAAAATAGCATCCCCACATCGAATATTATGGCGACAAAAATTCTCCACAGACATGGCTGAATTATTCAACGAGATGGAAGAGTTAGCGGTTGGTGGGCTTGTTATTGGCTGGCCATTACTTATGAATGGGGATAAAGGTCCGGCATGCGATTCTGTAAGAGATTTTGCGCATGCATTAATGCGGATTAAAGATGTTCCTATAATGTTTCAAGATGAGCGATTATCCACGCATGCTGTTGAGAAAAGTATGATTGAGGCAGATTTAACACGGAAAAAAAGGCATAATAAACGAGATGCGCTTGCTGCAAGCTGGATATTACAGTCTGCTTTTGACCAGTATCAACTAAGCTATCAGAATAAAAAAATAAAGATTCTGGACGTATAACCAAATTAACGTGTATATAATGCTTCTTGATGAACAAAGATATATCTAAGCTGAACGATACTCAAAAGGCCGCAGTTACGCTTTCAAAAAAGCATCTGCTTGGTATTGAAGAAATGCCTATTAGTGAAATTAATGACCTTCTGGATAGAGCCGATTATTTCGCCGATAGACCAAAGCAATCATTCCCCGATATTTTATCAAATACCACTGTTTTGAATATGTTTTTTGAAAATTCAACTAGAACACGTGTTTCTTTTGAAATAGCGGCAAAGCGTCTTGGAGCATCTGTGTTGAATATATCGGTAAACGGATCTTCTGTTAAAAAAGGCGAGACCCTAATTGATACAGCAACAACCTTAAATGCGATGCGGCCAGACATATTGGTGGCACGGCATCATGCATCTGGGGCGTCATTATTACTGAGCCAGCATGTTGATGCGGCCGTCATTAATGCAGGAGATGGAAGGCATGAGCATCCAACCCAAGCGATTCTCGATGCCCTAACCATTAAACGCAGCCTTGGAAGAATAGCTGGATTAAAAATTGCAATTTGCGGCGATATTAATAATAGCAGGGTCGCTCGCTCAAACCTTTATCTTTTATCTGCATTAGGCGCTGAAGTAAGGCTTGTCAGCCCTGCTACTCTCGTTTCGCCTTATTTTTCTGAAATGGGCGTACCTATATATACCGATATGGAAAAAGGGATTGCCGGATGCGAGATTGTTATGATGCTTCGCCTTCAAACAGAGCGTATGGAAGGCAGAGAAGCACCAAGCCAGCATGAGTATTTTCATCTATTCGGGCTTGATACGCATAAGCTACAAAAGGCTGCTCCTAAAGCGCTTATTATGCATCCAGGGCCGATGAATAGAGGCGTTGAAATAGACTCAAAAATTGCAGATGACAATAGTAAAAGTCTAATACGCACGCAAGTCGAGCTTGGTGTAGCAACTCGAATGGCTTGCCTAGAAGCAGTTGCAGGAGCGCAGCTTTGAGCAAAACATTATTAAAAAATGGACGATTAATTTGCCCTTCTGAAAATCTTGATATGCTTGGTCATATTATCATTGAGGGCGATCATATTGCTTCAGTGGTAACACAGCTACCTGATAATGCCGATATTGATACTGTAATAGACTGCACTGGATGCGTTATAATGCCAGGCGCGATTGATATGAGAGTGCAGTCTGCTGACCCCGGGACTGAGCATTTAGAATCCTTATCTGACTTGCTCGCTGCGGCAGGCAATGCTGGAATAACCCAGCTTGTTAGTCTGCCTGCAACATCTCCTGTGATCGATTCTGCTGTAATGATAGATTCCCTTAAACTTCGCGCATCAAGCTATAAGGGTGCTCTGTTCCATCTATACGGGGCAATGACACAATCTCTTGATAACAAGCATATGGCAGAGCTTGGAATGATGGCAAAGGCAGGCGCTGTTGGCTTTGCAAATAGTCTTGAGAGTGTCTCTCACTCCCTTCTCATGCGCAGGATAATGACCTATTCAAAAATGCTAGATAAACCTATCATTCATCATTGCTCAGATCCGTATCTAAGCAAAGACACTGACATGAATGAGAGCGAAACCGCAATCCGCCTTGGATTAATTGGAGAGCCATCCATAGCAGAGACCATTATATTAGAGCGAGATATTAATCTTGTCTCACTTACTGGATGCAGATATCATGCAGCTCATATCTCAACTGCATCATCCATTGAGGCTTTGCGTCTGGCAAAGAGCAAAGGATTGCCAATAACAGCAGATACCTCTCCTGCTTACTTCTTACTCAATGACAAAGCGACAGCAGACTATAATACATCCTTTCGTTTAAATCCGCCACTTCGTGATGAAGCAGACAGACTAGCCATAATTGATGCCATAGCAGACGGCACCATAGATGCAATCGCTTCTGATCATCACCCTATAGAGATGGACAGAAAAATGCTGCCATTTGGACAGGCAGCTTCTGGGGCTGCAGGCGTTGAAACCTTGTTGCCACTTGCTTTTAGCTTGTTTCATACACACAGCATTAGCTTGACAAAAATTGTGAATGCTCTAAGTGTCGCGCCTGCTAAAACGCTTTCCTTGCCTATTCCAAAACTTGCAATTGCCGCTAAAGCGAATATTACAATAGTAAAATTATCTTCTTCAAGTGTTATTCGGGGGTCTGGTTTTATGTCCCAATCTCAAATAACCCCTTTTGAACATTATCTGATAGACAGCAAGGTTGCAGGCTGTTTTGTAAATGGTATCTCAGTAACCAGTTAGGTTACCTCTTAGATTTTTTATCATCCAAGTTTTGTTGGAGAATGAGTGATTTAATGAATGGCGATATATTAATTTGCACAGTTGTTGGGTATCTTTGTGGAAGTATTCCTTTTGGTTTGATATTAACCAAAATGGCAGGTGGCGGGGATATCAGAACTATTGGCTCTGGCAATATAGGGGCCACAAATGTATTACGCACAGGGCGCAAATCGCTCGCAGCGGCCACGCTCATACTGGATGCAGCAAAAGGCGCATTTAGCATTTTTATCGTTAGTCTTTTTGTATCGAAAGCAGTTTTGGCAGACGCATATTTAGGACTTGTCGGCGTTAGTGCTGTAATTGGGCATTGCTATCCTGTCTGGCTAAAATTCTCAGGCGGCAAAGGCGTTGCCACAGGATTAGCAGTTATCACAATGCTATCCCCTATTTCAGGGATTCTGTTTGTAGCGACTTGGATTTTAGTTGCCTATATAATGAAATATTCTTCTCTAGCCGCCCTTACCGCGTTTGCTAGCTCAAGCATGTCAGCGCTTATTTTGGAAAGCAATGAAATATCTATTGCTATTATGTTTATAACCCTGCTGGCTTTCTTCAGGCATACAGAAAACATCAAGCGATTATTATCGGGAGAAGAGAGTAAAATTTCAACTTCATCTAGGCCAAAATCAAAAAATTAGACAAAAATACTATAATTTTTAGTATTGATGTACTTTTTCTTACCTACAGATAAGCTGTTTTTTAACCTATTCATGTAAATTTAATGACTAGCTTCTATAAAATCATTTATAGAGCATTCAGAGTTAATCAGCCGCATCAGGCTAATCAGAACCCCAACAATTGGACCTATCACAAGTCGTCAGCTTATATCTCTATAGTAATACTAAAAAAGCCATAGAAGCTATTCCTGAATTATCTAGGCGAAGAGGCGGAAAAGTTCAGCCAGCAAGCGAGGCATCAGCTCAGCGCGAATATGAAAAACTTGCCCAAATTGGTAGGCATTTTATTGCATGCGGATCAGATGGCTATCCAGAACATTTAAAAAGTTTTGACGACTCTCCTTTTATTCTATCCTGCCTTGGACACATGCATTTACTTAAAAAACCTACTTTGAGCATTATTGGAGCAAGAAACGCATCGTTGAAAAGCTGCAAATATACTGAGAGAATATCAAGTGAATTAGGTGAACAGGGTTATGTCGTCATCTCTGGAATGGCGCGAGGAATTGATAGGTCAGCACATCAAGGGGCATAGATTTCAGGAACCATAGCTGTGTTGGGAAATGGGATTGATATTCCATATCCCTCGCAAAACCGTGATATTTACCAAACCGTAAAATTAGGTGGTTTAATTTTATCTGAGATGCCTTTTGGCCAAAATCCAGCGGTCCGTTTTTTTCCTCAACGAAATCGTATCATTGCAGTATTATCAGATGGCTGTCTTGTAATTGAAGCTGCCTTTAAGTCAGGCACTCTTATCACTGCATCACAAGCAGCTGAAAGAAATGTTCCGGTTATGGCCATTCCAGGCTCCCCTCTTGACCCCCGCGCTCAAGGATGCAATTAGCCTATCTTTTTCAGTCAGTCTCAGAAATTATCTCAATTTTATCATCGCCTATAATTAAATCTCAAGATAATCTCTATCAGTCTGACATGCTTAATGATG
>JAACDT010000156.1 GCA_009936885.1 Alphaproteobacteria bacterium | reverse complement strand
ATTAAATTGAAGGCATCTTGATAAGACAGTGACTGGTACCTTTTGTATTTCTGTGGTGGCAAGGATAAATTTAACGTGTTCAGGAGGTTCCTCTAAGGTTTTCAACATTGCATTAAATGCACTTTTGGATAGCATATGCACTTCGTCAATAATATAAATCTTAAAACGACCAGAAGCGGGCGCATATTGCGCATTTTCAAGAAGCTCAATCATATTATCTACACCGGTGTTAGATGCTGCATCAAGTTCAATAAGGTCGACATAGCGGCCGACATCTATTTCTGTGCAAGCAGGACATTTTAAGCAGGGTTTAGATGTTATATCGGTATCACAGTTAAGGGACTTAGCTAGGATTCGTGCAATCGTAGTTTTACCAATTCCCCTAGTGCCGTTAAAGATATAGGCATGATGAAGACGATTTTGATCAAGTGCATTACTTAAAGCTTGCACAGCACTCTTCTGACCTACAAGAGTATCAAACGATTTTGGTCGCCATTTTCGGGCTAATACTTGATATGACATGTTGTCTTTTCAATTAAGTTATTAAGGCGAGCCAGACCCCCGGCACTTGTATCTTTAGTTGTGGCTGCTTGCTTCCGCACCTGACCAGGTTAGCTAAATAACAATGCGAGGAGGCCCGCCAACAAATATTTTACCTGAATAAAACCTATCCACACTATTTACCCACATTTTTTTACCGGATGATTTTTAAGGTACTCCCATTCTTCATCAGTGTAAATTCGTGAGCGAATGATGAATCGTAAGCCCGTTGGTCTTTCTAGCGAAAATTGGCCACCAGTTCCTTTTATGGCATCTAATGTAATATGCGTGTGCTCCCAATAGGCAAATTGTTCGGCACTCATATAAAAAGCAGTATTTCTTACAGTGCCTATTTCGACGTCAGCATTCCCGACATAGAATTCGCCCTTGGTGTAGCACATAGGGGCACTTCCATCACAGCAACCTCCAGATTGGTGAAACATTAGCTCTCCGTGTTGAGCTGTGAGCTCATCAATGAGTTTATTTGCAGATTCTGTAGTTGATATTCTTGTTATCATGATAAATAAAGGCCAAGCAAATACTTGGCCTTATTTATTTTCTATTCGATCTAAAAGAAACCGAGTTTAGTTTCGCTGTAACTTACATATAGATTTTTCGTTTGCTGATAATGATCGAGCATCATCTTGTGCGTTTCACGTCCGATACCTGATGATTTGTAACCGCCAAATGCTGCATGCGCAGGATAGGCGTGGTAACAGTTAGTCCAAACTCGACCAGCCTGAATACCTTTACCCATTCTAAATGCAGTATTACCATCTCTAGTCCATACCCCAGCTCCCAGACCATAAAGCGTATCATTGGCAATTTTTAATGCTTCTGCCTCGTCTTTAAAAGTTGTAACCGATACGACAGGGCCAAAAATTTCTTCTTGGAAAATACGCATTTTATTATTGCCTTTAAATACGGTTGGTTCAATATAGTAGCCGCCTGTATGCTCCCCTTCGTGGGTGGTTTTGTTACCACCAATTAAAAGTTCTGCACCTTCTTCTTTACCAAGCTTGATATAGGATAGAATTTTTTCCATTTGTTCACTGGACGCTTGAGCACCTAACATGGTTGCTGCATCCAAAGGACTTCCTTGCTTAATTGCTTTCACTCGCTCCAATGCTCTATCCATGAACTTATCATAAATAGATTCTTGAATCAGTGCGCGGGAAGGGCAGGTACATACCTCACCCTGGTTAAGGGCAAACATGGTAAAGCCTTCTAATGCTTTATCAAAAAAGCTGTCATCTTGATCTAAAATATCTTCAAAGAAAATATTTGGTGATTTACCACCTAACTCAAGCGTTACCGGAATAATATTTTGCGATGCATATTGCATGATTAGTCGACCCGTTGTGGTCTCACCGGTGAAAGCAATTTTAGCAATGCGGGTAGAACTGGCTAGTGGTTTTCCTGCTTCCAGACCAAAACCGTTAACAACATTTAATACACCTGGTGGAAGTAAATCCCCAATAATTTCCATTAACACCATAATTGATACGGGGGTTTGTTCCGCAGGTTTCAATACAATACAGTTACCCGCCGCTAATGCTGGTGCTAATTTCCAAACTGCCATCAAAATAGGGAAGTTCCATGGAATGATTTGACCAACAACACCTAGTGGCTCATGAAAATGATAGGCCATGGACTCATGATCTATCTCTCCAATAGAACCCTCTTGCGCTCTAATTGCACTGGCAAAATAACGAAAGTGATCAATCGCAAGGGGAATATCAGCTGCCATACATTCCCGTATGGGTTTACCGTTATCAACTGTTTCCGCAAGGGATATCGTTTCAAGATTTTGTTCCATTCT
>JAACDT010000155.1 GCA_009936885.1 Alphaproteobacteria bacterium | reverse complement strand
GCACTGAGAGGCAGGGACGGAGGGGGCCCGGGTGGCGATGAGGGCGAGAGGAGGGGGCGGAGGCGGCGGAGCCGCGGCCGCAGCAGCATCAGGCGCAGGTGGTGGAGGTAGGCGCTGCAATAATATAAGTTGGTTAGTCTTTGAAATAATCAAATCAAAAAATAGGATAAATTATGGATAAAAAACTTAGTTTAATTATAGCAGGCACTATTACTATTTCGATTGCTCTGTCTATGGTTGGCGCTTACTTACTAGATTCCAACAAACATTCCTTGAGGGATTTTTAAGGTCCTCACCAAAATGCTGAAAATTTCCGACACTCTATGTTCTTTGAGGGTCAGAGAATGCGTAGTCAACGTAACGGCACACAGGCCGAGCCTGATTTTGAGAAAATGGCCCAAACGATTTTCAAGCGGGTTGATACAAATTCAAATAATTTAATAACGATGGAAGAAGTGGAAGCGGCTTTAAAATTATCCATGAATGAACGCATTAAGAAAAAGGCATCGTTCAATACAAAGCGCAGACAAATTCAGCAAATAAATTAAGCAAACAAGCTTAGATAAAAGACATCAGCGTCAAAGTCAGTGATTGCAGCTATTTTATTCTAGCCGCGAGGGATATCCGTCTGCTCGCAAATCAGTCCCTAACGCATCTTCAAGTAATTTAACTATCTGAGTTGATTGAGCCTCCCCGCCATAACGCTGATGTCCTTCTTCGAATATCTGTTTTACCTTGTTTAATAAGTTTAGAGGCACACCAAATTCTTTTGAAAATTGATTGGCAAACCCTAAATCCTTCAGCGCTAAATCCATGCTAAATCCAACATCATAGCTACCATTAAGGATTAATTGCCCTTCGGTTTCATGCACAAATGAATTACCAGAGGATGCTGCAATGGCCTGCCAAGCAGTATCTAAATCTAGCCCTCCTTTTTTGGCAAGCATCAGTGCCTCGCCATCTGCAACCAAATGAATAAATGCAAGCATGTTCGTGATAACTTTTATAACAGCAGCACTGCCAAGAGGCCCAATGTGGAATATCTTGTCTCCCATTGCCTGCAATGCAGGATAATGCAACTCAAACAAATGTTTGTTTCCACCGGCAAGCATTGTAATTTTGCCTTTTGCTGCTAGATGAACTCCGCCAGTGACGGGCAGCTCTAGCATTTCTACATTGTGTTTTTTGGCCTGTTCTGAGAATCGTAGAACATCTTCTCTGCTAATTGTTGACATCTCAATCCAGCTAGACCCATCTGCCATATGAGGCAATGCTTTTCTGATAACTTCAAATGAAACTTTTGGAGATGGAAGACAGGTTATTATATGATCAACGCATTGTGATAATTGCTTCACAGTGTTACGAACATCTGCTCCTTTTAATTTCAAGCTTTCTGATAAAGACTGGTCTTTATCAAATACGGTAACCGAAAACCCTGATTTTAATAAACTCGATGCAAGTTTATTTCCAAGATTTCCCAGCCCGACAAACCCATAACGCATTTAATTTTCCAATCTATTGGCAATCAACTAGTTGTATTTTTCTAGCTCATTGCAACAAACAATAAGGACGATTCACTCACACGAAAGGTAATTCAACTAATTCCGAGGCTTTCATGCCAGCCTCGGTCTCGATTAACACCTCTTCGCCAGCATTTACGTTGCGAGATACTAGCGCAAAACCAATTGACCTTTCCAGCTGATAAGACCAAGTTCGGTTAGTGAGACTTCCTATTGGCTCACCATCATGATAAATAGTCATCCATTCAAATATAGGGTAACTACTAGCATCCTGTTCTTTAAATATAGCCCCTAGCTGATGTCTTTTTGGGCCTTGCTCGAGAATTTTCTTTAGAGCAGGTAAACCGATAATGTCCCCTTCGAGTTTTAGATCCACATAGTCCCCTAACCTAACTTCAAAGGGGTTGGTTGTATGATCGCTATCACCGCCAAATGATAAAAGGCCACTTTCAACCCGTTCACTTAAATTAGGACAACCAGGGCCAATATCATATTTCTGGCCTGCTTCTTTTACAACATTCCATAATTTTGAACCTAGTTTTTTATCCAATAAATAGAACTCAAATCCGCCTTGTTTAGAATATCCAGAGCGCGCGACAAGAATTGGGATCCCCTCTATCTCAGCAGGCTTAAACCAAAAATACTTAAGACTGCTTACCCAATCACCGCATAAATCTACAACTAATTTCTCTGCTAATGGACCTTGAATTGCCAGCGGAGCGACTTGCGGTTCACTTATCTCAACCTCTAGCTGACGCTCATTATTAATCGCCCGTGCCCATGACCAGATATCACTATCAGCAATCGAGAACCAATAACAATCTTCATCTATTTTTAGCAATACAGGGTCATTTATAAGAACTCCAAGGTGATTACATAAGGGAATATATTTTCCCTGCCCAATTTTCATTTTAGAAATATCACGCGGGCTTAATATCTGAGCCAGTTTTGCTGCGTCCCTGCCCTTTAGCTGGACTTCGCGTTGGACAGCAACATCCCACATCGAAACCCCGTTTCTAAGTCGCCAATATTCACCCTCTGGATCGCCAAATCCTGTCGGCAAAAACATGGAGTTGTACAAGGTAAAAGAGACAACACCATCGTCAACAGTTGATTGATAATAAGGAGAACGAAGCGTGCGAGCGGATGGAGAAATCGTAATCATTAAACCCTCATTGATCTTAAATTTGGACATCACGTTTAATTTGTAAAGATCAACAGATTTAATCTAGCAAATGCTCGTTTAGCATCTAAGGTACGACTAAATTTTAGATAAAAAGTCGTAAATTAGATAATAGAGTTCAAAGTAAAGATATCTCTACATAATTTCTTATAAATTGGCCATTTTTTGAAGGTTTGTCTGAATAGGGTAGCTATTTATTCTTTTGGCTTACCTGCTGTCTTGGGCCTTTATAGGCGAGAATGTCAAATGGGGTGTACTCTGTAAAAGTTACAGGACAATTATCTAAAATTTCATCATATATTACGGCTCGACCTTTTATTGATGGTTTTTTCTCCGCTTGAAAAAAAATGCCATAGCACTCAGAATTACAATAAAATATCGAACCGTTTTGATTTTTCACCAGCTTAGTTGTGCCATCCGTTAATAATATCTGCTCTTTTTCGAGAATGCCTGTCATAACATAGCATATATCGGTTTTATGATTAGTTCGTGTATATTCTTGGAGCGCAAATTTTAGCGGCATTCCAACATAGTTATCACCAAATTTATCTTTTCTGTGTGTCCATTTATCTTTAGAAAATTTTTGTGGCTCACCTGTTAGGCAATCTGCAACAGCCCAACTTTCCTGGTGCATTACATTATAGAAATACTGACCATTTTCATCCACCATGCCCCGACATTCATCCAACTGTTCTTCAACATCATTTGCCTTGTCGAACCATCCAAGCGCATGTATCGGATATCCATCCATAGCATACCCGATAGGGCGTTTCATTCGCTCTATGTATGTTTCACCTAACTCTTCAATTAGACAGATAGGTGCAATATGATAATGGTAATCATCTCCTCGCCCAGCATGGCCTCCACAAATATCTAATTCCCCTTGATAGAAAGTATGCGGTCTTTTACCTGTTTTAGGATCCACCGGCCCTTGGGTAAAAGGATCAAAAATAGGCACCCCATTTACAGCAACACCTATTGCGCCAGTATCTGTTGAAGTGGGCTGGTTTGCTTTTTTGGGAGTTCTAGTAATTTTATATTCATATTGATGCATTCGAGGAAATTGCTG
>JAACDT010000022.1 GCA_009936885.1 Alphaproteobacteria bacterium | reverse complement strand
CAAGAATATTGGATGCTAGCAAAAATTGTGTGTGTAGTGCTTATGACTTATTTCCATATAAAATTTGCTGGTATGAGACGCCGGCTGGAAGGTGATGAGACTCCAAAATCAGATAATTATTATCGTTATTGGAATGAAGCCCCAACACTGACAATGATAGCAATTGTGATATTAGCGGTTGTTGAGCCTTTCTGATAAGGTTTGTACCTAAATCAATATCTAATTTGACATTACCTCTATTAATCAGATATCATGATGCTTTCCTACCTTTAAACTTAATTCAGATAAGTTTACACTCATGCATTTACAAGAATTAAAATCCCGCTCCCCCTCCGAATTGTTAGCATATGCTGAAGAATTAGAGGTGGAAAACGCGTCTACGCTCCGAACACAGGATATGATGTTTGCTATCCTGAAGCAGCTGGCTGAAAATGAGGTGGTTATAAGTGGTACTGGCGTGCTTGAAGTTTTGCAGGATGGTTTTGGATTTCTTCGATCCCCTGAGGCTAATTATTTGCCAGGACCAGATGATATTTACGTCTCTCCAAGTCAGGTAAGAAGATTTGGTCTTCGCACTGGTGATACTGTCGAAGGAGAGATTAGAGCGCCAAAGGATGGCGAGCGTTATTTTGCGCTTTTAAAAGTAGATCTTATTAATTTCGAAAAACCAGACTCCGTTAGACATCGCATAAATTTTGATAATCTTACCCCGCTTTATCCAAATAAAAAATTAACGATGGAGCTACCGTTTGATCCTGATAGCAAGGATAAGACTCCAAGAATTATGGATCTGATAGCGCCTATTGGAAAAGGGCAAAGAAGCCTTATTGTGGCGCCACCTCGCACGGGTAAAACCATGATGTTGCAATCTATAGCTCATGCAATTTCTCGAAATCATCCAGAGGTTTACTTAATCGTGCTGCTAATAGATGAACGCCCCGAGGAAGTAACCGATATGCAAAGATCTGTTAAAGGAGAGGTTATTTCGTCAACTTTTGATGAGCCAGCTGTACGCCATGTTCAAGTAACAGATATGGTATTGGAAAAAGCAAAACGTTTGGTTGAACATAAACGGGATGTCGTAATTCTACTTGATAGTATTACACGGCTAGCGAGAGCTTATAATACTGTTGTACCATCATCAGGTAAGGTATTAACAGGCGGTGTTGATGCAAATGCATTACAGAGACCTAAACGCTTTTTCGGCGCGGCAAGAAATATTGAGGAGGGCGGCTCTCTCACTATAATTGCAACGGCTCTTATTGAAACAGGTTCTCGCATGGATGAAGTCATATTTGAGGAGTTTAAGGGTACTGGTAATAGTGAGCTTATTTTAGATCGCAAAATAGCAGATAAGCGGGTGTTCCCAGCTATAGATGTGACTAAATCTGGAACCAGAAAAGAAGAATTATTAGTCGATAAGGCAATATTGAATAAAATGTGGATGTTACGTCGCATTTTGATGCAGAGTGGTCCAGTGGATGCAATGGAGTTCCTAACGGACAAATTGCGCTATGCAAAAACAAATGAAGATTTCTTCGAGCATATGAATAGCTAGCTATTTTTAGCTTCTAAATCTAAGAGCCATCGTTTTCGTTCTAAATTCTCGCTCGAGCTTGGGTTTTCCCTACTCCCACCGCTATATTGGTTTATAAAACCATCTGTGTTTAGTATGCGGTGACAGGGAATTATTATAGGAATTGGGTTTTTCCGGCATGCCTGACCAGCAGCGCGTGCCGCTTTTATGTTGCCCCATTGTTTGGCTAAGCCTTGATAGGAAATGGTTTGTCCATACCGAACTAAGGTAAGAGTGTTAAACCAGCGGGTCATTGCAGGAGACCAAACCGAAAAATCGATGGGTATAGAGAAATGAGTAAGCTTGCCTAATAAATATTTGTCTAGCTGCTCGAGTGTTTCACATGAAACATTTTGGTTTTCGTTCTCGTGGCTTAGTTGTTCGACAAAGGGTGTCTGTTGCCATCGCAACTCTTTTAACCCTGCGGGAGACGTGACAGGCAAAAAATATCCTAGCCTTGTTTTAATCATATTCATTTATTTGTTTTCATCCAATAATATAGATGTTAATCAGCCCAAAGTGAACAATAAGTAATCTGTGGGTAAATTATGAGGCATATTATAGATAATAGTACGTTGTTTAATAAATTTGTCAAAGAGCTGGAAATTAGGTGAGTGTATCTGACACTATATTCGCGCTGGCCACACCGCTAGGCCGATCTGCTATCGCTATTATCAGAATATCCGGTATTGGCGCGCATGACGTATTATCCCATTTTGGGGTTCTGGGCACGCAAGTGCTATACAAGCCAGTAGCGCAGTATCGACGCCTTAGAGCAGATAGTGGCCAGATAATAGATGATGTAATGCTTGTGTTATTTCCGTCAAGCGCATCTCCAACAGGGGAGAATATTACCGAGATACAATGTCATGGAAGCCCAGCAGTTATTCAGTTTTTATTGTCCGAACTGGCTGATATTCCTGGCCTTAGACCAGCACAGCCAGGCGAGTTTTCCCGCAGGTCATTTAATAACGGTAAGATGGGGTTAGTTGATTTGGAGGGTCTTGCTGACTTGATAGACGCTCAAACTACGCTACAACATCAGCAAGCAATGAATGTCATGACTGGAAAACTTTCTGCTCAGTTGCTGATCTTTAGAGAAGAGCTTGTTTCGATATCTTCAAGACTTGAGACAATTATTGATTTCTCGGATGAAGATTTACCGGATGATGTTTTGGACGGGTATTTGAACACAATAAAAGAGCTCCAAAATAATATAAATGTGCTTGTTAGCGATAGTGAATTATCTGAGCAAATACGCGATGGGGTAAAGATAGCTCTGATAGGACCTGTAAATGCTGGAAAATCAACTATCTTAAATGTATTAGCAAAGCGCGAAGTAGCAATCGTATCTGAGATAGAAGGCACGACGCGTGATGTTATAGAAGTTCGCTTAGATTTGGGCGGGATACCTGTTATTCTAACTGATACAGCTGGAATTAGAGAGGCGGAGGATTTCGTAGAAATTGAGGGTATAAAACGAGCAAAAAAAGTAGCGGTGGAGTCTGATGTCACTATTTTGGTTTTAGATGTATCAAACCCTGATTGGGCAGAAAGGCTTGGTGAGTTTGAGAAATGGGGCTCAGCTATGAAGCTGGTTGTACTAAATAAGGCGGAGCTAGTATCAGAAAAAGTTATACAGCAGAAAATCAGGCATATTAAAGCACCTATCTTTGAAGATGCAAAGCAAATAATCGCGAGCTTTCAAAATCAAAATACGGAAAATAGTTGTGATATATTGGTTAAAAAGCTAGCTGAAATACTATCTTATATTCCAAACTCAAGCAGCGATTTGAGATTAACGCGTTCTTGGCATAAGTCAGCTTGCCTTTCGGTATCTGCTGCATTAGAACGCGCTATGGCTTTAGATATTCAACAACAACCAGAACTTGTAGCAGAAGAGTTACGACATGCGTGTGTTTCACTTGGTCGGCTCACTGGCACCGTCGATGCAGAGGATTTGCTAGATAATATTTTTTCTAATTTTTGTATTGGTAAATAATGTATAACTCAAATTTTGACATCTGGTTACGCAATTTAGTATCATATCGCATAAAT
>JAACDT010000021.1 GCA_009936885.1 Alphaproteobacteria bacterium | reverse complement strand
GTTGTTGTCTTTATTCGAGTATAAAACCTAACCCCTTCCATCCCATGCATAGCATGATCCCCAAAAATAGATGACTTCCACCCGCCAAAACTATGGAATGCCATTGGTACAGGAATAGGCACATTTACCCCAACCATACCCACCTCTATATCTTGGGTGAAATTCCTTGCAGTATCACCATCACGCGTGAAAATAGCAGTGCCATTTGCATATTCATGTGTATGGATTAGGTCTATTGCTTCTTGGTAGGATTTTTTTCTAACAACAGATAATACTGGGCCAAAAATCTCCTCGCGATAACAGCTCATATCTTCTTGCACATTATCCAGCAAAGTACCGCCGATAAAGTAACCCTTTTCATATCCTTGCTTATCTTGTTTGAAGCTTCTGCCATCCACAATTACGTCAGCGCCTTCACGCTCGCCTGCATCTATATAACCTGTAACTTTCTGAAGATGCTGGGCTGTAACTAACGGGCCCATCTCTGAGGCAGGGTCCATAGCTGGTCCAATTTTTAGAGCTTGAATCTTTGGTGTAAGCTTTTCAACAAGCGCGTCAGCCACAGCATCAGTAACAGGAACGGCAACAGACACAGCCATACAGCGCTCGCCAGCAGAACCATAGGCAGCCCCCATAAGCGCATTTGTTGCCATATCTAAATCCGCATCTGGCATAATAACCATGTGATTTTTAGCGCCGCCTAATGCCTGTACTCGTTTGCCTTTTGCGGTACCTGTAGTGTAGATAAAATTGGCAATAGGGGTGGAACCAACAAAGCTAATGGCCCTTACATCTGGATGGGTTATAAGCCTGTCCACAGCTACTTTATCTCCCTGAACGACGTTGAAAACACCGTTTGGAAGCCCTGCCTCGCTCAACCATTCTGCAATAAGGAGTGATGCTGAAGGATCGCGCTCAGATGGTTTAAGGACGAAACAATTGCCTGTTACAAGCGCTACAGGGAACATCCACATTGGAACCATTGCTGGAAAATTAAACGGCGTAATACCCACACAAACTCCAAGTGACTGTCTTATCATATGGCTATCAACACCACTACCCACATTCTCTGAAAACTCTCCTTTCATCAAAGTCGGTGCAGCTGTTGCAAATTCAACAACTTCAAGCCCTCTTGTCACCTCACCGATAGCATCATCTAATGTTTTGCCATGCTCTGTTGAGATAACCTCTGCGAGCTGATTAAGCCTTTCCCAAAGGATGTTTTTGAATTTATCTAGAATACGAGAGCGCCTAAGTGCGGGGGTTTTTGACCATTCAGGCCAAGCCGCACTTGCTGCATTTACAGCGTCATCAACATCATTCTCCGTAGCGAGAATAACCGCTTTATCAGCAACTCCCGTTGCTGGATTAAAGACATCCTGTCGCCTTGTTGAGTTACCGCTTACAATCTGACCATTAATGAAATGAGCAATTTCTGACATAATTATTATGAAATCCCTTTATCTAAGATATTTTTACATCAAAACGTATGCATCACTATCACTAAAAATTAAAGTATTTTTCCGCTTTGTAGTCGACTATTTAATTCTGTTAAATTCTATGCAACAGTAATAAACAACTGTAAATTACAAGAATAGATAATGGTATTTTAGGGTGCTTTTGTGTGAAATCTGTAACGGACAATCTGATTTTCTGGGGTACAAGGGGCGGTTTGCCATCTGGGGATGTTGCCTCTGCTAAGTATGGGCTGGCAACTTCCTGTGTTGAATTGGCAGTATCGGACAGACATATTATTCTTGACGCTGGAAGCGGGATTTCACTATTCGGAAAGCAAATGGAGCCTAATAGCACAAAAGCAATCGATATTTTGATAGGACATTTTCATTATGACCATTTGATAGGTTTGCCATTTTGCGCCCCTCTATTTACTGGGAACCAGCCTGTTAGAATCTTCCTGCCAGAATTAGACGGGAGACCTGGCATTAAGGCCATTGACAAACTTCTCTCGCCCCCTTTATTTCCAATCACACGGCAGATGTTTGCGGATTCGGTTCATTTTCATAGCTTCAAGCCAGGAGAAACGTTGACGTTAAGCCCAGATATTCTTGTAAGCACAAGCCTATTTCCCCACCCTGGTCAGAATTGTGGCTACCGATTACAAAAATCAGGGGAAGATATATTATGCTATATATCTGACATTGAAAATACAGGTGCTACCACACTTGACGACGTCATTGCCTTCAATAAGGATAGCACGCATCTCATCATCGACAGCTCCTATACACAAGAAGAGATAAAATCACGAAAAGGATGGGGGCATTTAAATCTTGGCGATATTGAATTTATCGCCAAAGCATTACCTGATGTTCAGATATTTATGTACCATCACGATATCTTTAAATCTGATAGCCAAATAGACACAGATTCAAAACAGCTCCTATCTAAATATACCAATGTAAGAATAGCCCAGCAGTTTGAGAAAATTCAGCTAGCGTAAAAATTGAAAAAGTGATGTTACGCCAAGTTGAAATAACGGATCTGAAGTGTCAAATTTCCCTCGAATAAAACTTTTGGGAATATTTGTTAAGGTAACAGAGACAAGCGCTTGTGCACCAGCAGAGCGCGGAAGATCTGAAAATAATGCCATCTCTCCGAATACTTCATTATCTGAGAGGGTTGCAAGCGTTACATCATTTCCATTAATTTCTTTAACAATTTGAACCATACCTGATTTAATCAAAAACAAGCTATCCCCTGGATCGCCTTCTTTAAACACCCATTCTGCACGCTCCAGAACTAACGTTGACGGCTTGTCAGTCATTCAGCCCCTCCAAATCCCAAATTCTCTTTAGCTTTTTCAATTCGTTGTATGGTGTAATCTGTAACAGCCGTTAGAAATCTATCTTCTGTTGTAAACCGACTTGTGAAAATATCTGCTGAGAAAATATGGATTTTACTTTTCTGGCCTGCCACCGCCCAACAACCTAACGGAACTTTGAGAATTAGATTGGGCGCGTTTAAAATCACAGGTCCTTTTAAAGTACAGGCTGCTTTTTTAGATGCTTTTGAAATTAAGGCCTCATCATCAACTAAATACGCAATGCCATGCTCTAAGAAATACCCATTATCATCATCGGGGTCAGGTTGATAGATAACCTCACCCTCCTCCACCTGCCTTTGGTACTGCATTAGATGTTGATAATTGATTTTTGACATAAAACTCTCCTAGTTACGTAAAACTGTATCATAAATATCTAATAAAAAAAGTGGGCTTTAGAGAAATTCCATATTCTGATGCCCAAAAGGGCAACAAATAAAAGGTGAAACGAAAATATAGCAATTATACCAAACGGCTATTTGTGGTAGGTTAACGAGAAGCCAAAAAATAATAAAATCCTGTTTTTAATCTTGCGGAAGCCCTATTAAAAGAAATGGTGAGATATGTTTCTAAATAGTTATCTAATGTTGGCACTCGGCATATTATTCGAAGTTGCTGGCACAATGCTGCTGCCGCTATCTCAAAACTTTACGAAAATACTGCCCACAGCTGGATTAGCCGTATTTTACATGGCTTCCTTCTATTGTCTCACATTCTCGCTCAGGGTTATTCCAATAGGAGTGCTCTACGCCACTTGGAGCGGAATGGGTATCTTTCTTATTACGATTTTTGGGTATTTTATTTACCGACAATCTGTAAATTGGCAAACTATTCTTGGGTTATGCTTGATAATAATTGGGGTTATATTAGTTAATAGCTTCGCTGAATTACACTCAGACAGCTCAGCTTAAAAAAACACCTTATTTTAAAGATATCTCAGCCAGTTGCTAATAGGGCCAAACAAGGCGCTTGTGATTTGAGTCCCTAAAATTTTCAACAATAAGCAAAATAAAATCCACCAAAACCCAACTGTTAAAACAGCAATTTTAGCCCCTATCAGCGACTTATCTGACACCTGTGATGCCTCAATTCCAGACCGTATTGCAGCTGAATTCGGATCTTTCATTTTCGCCAACTTTGTTCATTTTTACTTTCATTAATCGGACAGCATTGATTCTTTGAATTTATATTAATTTACATGACCGATATAACCAGCCTAATATTGGGTTGTTGGGTAAGCATTCAGTTATTTTGCAAAAAACTAATATATTGCAGTTTCACATCTATTTTACTACGATAAATAGGAGATGATGCTTATTAACGAATAGATGATAGGTATATATGGATTACGACTTTGAATTAGAAAAACTAAATTTTAAAAGTAAAAATGAATTGTCAAGTTTCAGTGATGCTTGCGAGTCTCGTTTGCGTGACCGCGTTCATTCATTATTTCATGAAATAAGGCAAACCGGTTCTAGCGAGGAAAATCAAAATATACTTCTTTCAGCTCAGATTATGGTTGATAATAAACCCAGACGAGCGCTGGATTTTGCTCAGATTGTAGTTGAGCCAGAACAAATCAATATTTTTTCAAATAATGGTCAGGTGCTAGCTGGAATAAGAGACTTTCTTAAAACAGAAAAGGGATTTACAAAATT
Source organism: Alphaproteobacteria bacterium (assembly GCA_009936885.1). Lineage (GTDB taxonomy): Bacteria > Pseudomonadota > Alphaproteobacteria > Puniceispirillales > Puniceispirillaceae > UBA5951. The sequence continues at coordinate 17 of JAACDT010000021.1, read as the reverse complement.
CTCTGAGGACATACGTT
>JAACDT010000154.1 GCA_009936885.1 Alphaproteobacteria bacterium | reverse complement strand
GAGTCATGCACAGCCTATCTATGATGCATTGGGTATGTACATGTCAGTGACCTATGCGACTGGCACAAACAGCAACTGATAGTGGTTTCCTAGCTCCAACACCTATCTGTGTAAGAGGCGGTGTGTATTACGTGTGGCACCGGGGTGGCGTTCTGCATGGGGGTGGGGGTTGGATTGGTTGGGGCGGCGAATACTCTTTCAGGGCAAACACCCCGCCTCACATGCACGCCAAGAAAATCCCCCGCCAAATCACTGGCGGGGGATGGATGTGGTCTAATTCTTTGGGTGGCTAGAGCTTTGCAATAACTCTTCCGGCCATTGTGACAAGTGGGTTGTACGTTTCAAATAGTCCAAAGAACTCGTTGATACGGCCCCAACTTTGGCCTAATTCAACATGCTTGCCAAAATGCTCATCATCCTTGTGAACTTCGCTCACCACATACACCACATGGCCAGTGGTGCCTTTTGATGGATCCATCATATCACTAAGCTCAGGGGCTTTTGATACATAATATTCAAGGGTATGGAGCTTGCCCTCTTCCTCATTCACAGAATGTGTTTCCTGCATCCAAGCCGCGTGAGAGGCAAACAATTCATCAACTGCGGCTGCATCCGCGTCCGGCACGCGCATTGTAAAACTAAAGGTTGTATGGCCAACATTAAAACTCATAACTTTTCCTCATATTGATTAGCAGACAAGATTTACGGGTATCTTCTTGAGTTAAATTAACCTCGAGCATATTGGTTAGTCTAGCTCAATTGGAACGCCGTCGCCATCACCGTCGCCATCACCGTTGCCCTCATGGGCGACGTTTCACCAGCTTTTTCATTCATGCGATGAAGACGGTGGTTGTGTTATAAGTTTGCATATGAGGGCATATCAGCGTACCCAACGTAGGCGATATGGATTGATGATAAAATATCGGTAGTAAAGACTGGCTTGATATTGCTTTTGGCTACCCTTTAATCAAGCTCGCAATTGCCAATCAAACGACCCTTAAAGATCTGTTTTAGATAGGTTTAAGTTAAAATAGAGCTTCTTATTAAAGTCTGATCATCGAAATTTGAGATTAATTTAATTGGGTTTTATTGTGGCTTGCGCCAACACTACTTCCTTTATTTTTGTAGACGATGTTCTAGAATTATATCTTACCTGAATTATCTTTTTCCCAGTCCTTTTTACATATTCGTCAACGTCAAGATTATGAGGTTTGCTACCCCAATCCTCTCCAATTACAAAAATATCAATATTTAACGCCTTGCAGCCCGAAACATACTCAAGCTCGTGATACGGTCGCACTATATCGACACAGGTCAATGCCAATAGCATTTCCATACGCTGCTCGAGGGGCACCACGGGAATATTGGGCTTATACATTCGAACCACATCGTCTGAAGCGACCCCAACTGCGAGAGTATCCCCAAGCGCCTTGCAATAATTTAATAGAGCTAAATGGCCTACATGTAACAAATCAAAAGTACCAACCGTGTATACTAACATTGGCCTCAGTCCTTTTTGCGGTTTAAAATTTAGGAACAAAATTCTTAAAAACGGCCAAGAAATAGTCTCAATAGATAGCATATTCCTACAACTCATGCTGAAGGATTAGCCAAGAGGCTGTTTTTGCTAGGGTGCTCTTTGAAAGATTCGCTTGGACGCAATCAATTGCGAGCGAATTTGAGTCACGTCCAGACGTTACTTTCTGACCGATTGTTCAACTTATAATTGAAAGGACTATTTATGACAATTAAAAAGCCTCAAGAGCTGCGCCAACCAGTCAGACCCATTTTATCATTTTTAATAGATGTGCCCAACCTTTGCTCACTTGCAGGTTTGGCCTGCACATTGCTTGCCATATATTTTCTTATGATAGGCGTTTTTGAGGCAGCAATGATCGGCATGATCTGGGCAGTTGCTTTTGATTGGGCCGACGGGCTTATAGCGCGACGCATGAAAGGGCGAACCAATGTCGAACAACAGTTTGGCGCTCAGCTCGATCTAATAATAGATTTGGTCAGTTACGCACTTACACCGGCTATTCTTCTTTTGAGCTACACTAATTTCAAACCAATTTTTTTATTAGTGGCATTCATAATGCGGGTTTTTGGAGCGCTCAGGCTCAGCTACTTCAGCACTTTTGGCTTGTCTGGAGATGGAAAATATACCGGGTTAGCAATTGATAATAATAGTATAGTTTTAGTGTTCTTGTTCATGTTTGAAGGACAATTCGAGCATTTCGACTTTTCAGTTCTGCTTGGCGTCACCGGCGTCTGCCTTGCAGTGTTGAATGTGTCTCAAATACGAACGCCAAAACTCTCTGGAAATCCCATAAATGTGGCTCTGCTTGCAATATTTACTGTTGGCGTAACTATTGTTTATGGATTAGGCCTAACTTGAATCCAATCGAAAAAATACATAAGAGATTAAATCACTTAGCCGCCACAGCTTTTAACTATAGCGTTGGTTTATCGTTGCTAATTTTTGTTGTTGGCAACACCTCGATTGCAAGAGGTGACATCAGCGGTTTTGGTCTGGGATTTACCCAGATGCAAAAACTTTGGCGGGGCTTGACTGAGCAACAAAAAACAACCACCTGCCGCCTTGCTTCTAAAAGGGTGTATTTGGAAGATCAAATTTGTGTTTACGTTGGCGCGAATAAAACAATTCTGGGCGTTTATAATTCGCGTGGAAATTACTGTGCCACGTCGATGGATTACTTGTACAAACCTAATTCCGAACAAACTGTTAGCCGTCTTTTGAGAGACTTTCTCGACAAGGCAAAAGATGATGCAACGAAGTAGATAAGCATCATATGCGCTAACGCGCGATCCGGCACTAAAATGGTCTAACCGTCAACCGTGATG